>DNAU01000228.1 GCA_003491925.1 Chloroflexota bacterium | reverse complement strand
GAACTGCACAGAGCCCTCGGTCGGGAGGATCACGCAGGGCTTGAAGAGGAGGGCTATCGGGCTGGTGCGATCGGTGGTCAGACAGCACACCGTTCCACCAATGGCGTGGGCCTGCTGCGCATGAAGCAGCGACGTCGGCGTCGCCCCCGATGCAGAGATCACCACCAGGACGTCCTGCTCGCCGAACGCCGGCGTGGTGGCCTCTCCCACCACATGTGCCCGCCCACCCAGCTGCATCAGCCTCATGGCCGCCATCCGCGCCACGAATCCCGAGCGTCCCTGGCCGGTGAAGAAGCGCCGCCCCTGGGGACGCTCCAGGGTGGCTCCAAGCTGCTCCACCTCCGCCACCTCCACGAGGCCGAGGGCTCTGGACACCTCCGCCTCGACGAGGCTAAGGGCTCTGGACACCCCCCCCTCAGTGAGCCGCCATGGGGGCTCGTGGTCGTCAGCAACATCGCTCAATGTCTTGCGTCCCACGCCTCGCGCACCGCTCTGATCATCTCCCCCAGCACGGCCTCCGGGTCCTGGGCCTTGAAGATCCCGCTGCTCGACCCGGTTGCCTGGGCGCCTGCCGCGATGACGCCGAAGACGTCCTGTGCGCACCCTATGCCCGCCCCGTGGAGGACCCGGATCTCCGGATTGACAAGCCAGATGGCGCGGTGGGTGGCCGCGATCGTCGCACTGTCACGCTCGCCCCCGCTGCCGGTCCCGATCAGCTCGGGCGACTCCACGACGATGATGTTCGGCGCCAGCTCGGCGATCGACACCGCCCCCTCCACATCGTCCGCGCAGACCATCGTCGCGAGTCCCACCTCGTCGGCGCGACGGATGGTCCGCACCAGCTCATCCCGGGACAGCCGGTGCTCGACGTGGTTCAGGACGACGCCGGAGGCGCCGGCCGCCTTGATTGCCTCGGGAAGCACCGCACCCTGTCCCCGTCCACGGGCGATCGGGTCCATGTGCGGAGCGAAGACCAGCGCTCGCTGCACCTGCTGGGCGATGGCCGGTATGTCGACGTACTGGGGGTCGATGATGACCTGCACGTCATACTCCCGGCTCAGCTCGTCGGCGCACCGCGCTATCCGCACCATCTCAGGGCCGAACATGTACGCCTTCGGGCCCATCTCGAAGAAGGGTGGCGTGATCTCCAGCCCCCGGTACACGACGACTACTCCCCGACGATCTGGATGCGGACCGTCCGCTCACGCGCTCGCACCTGGTCGAAGTCGACGAACCAGAATCGGCCGAACTCGCCGAGGACCATGGCGCCGTCGATGACCGGCACCGTCTCCGAGCGCCCCAGCATCACCGACCTCAGGTGGGCATCGGTGTTCAAACCCCAGGCCGCCTGCTCATGCAGGGTGTCGACCGCGACCTCGATGTGTTTCGGCCCCGGGTGGAGGTACTGCCCTTCCGTCCGGCAGGTCGGGATCAGACGTTCGAGGACGTTGACCAGATCCTGCATCAGCAGCGGGGTGCCCCAGTAGTTCACGTCGTGGGACTCTTCCTGGATCAGCACGCTGCAGGTCGTGTGCTGCGAGTAGACCATCAGGATGCCGTCTCTGATCCCGGAGCGCCCCAGCGCCTCCTGCGCCTGAGGCGTGACATCGTGGAAAGTGGGGAGCCTGTCTGACTGGATCTGGAAGGACTCGTGGTAGACGGACATCTGGGAATGTCTCCTCTGAATTGGCGTGGTGGCGAGCGCCGGCTCGCAGCGGGGACGAGGGTCGTTCATCGCGAATCAGGAAGCGGGCATCGGGACGCCACCCGAGCCCGGGGTCTCATCCCAGATGGCCATGCTCGTGTGCGGGTCAAAGAAGTGCATCGAGCCGGCGCGGACCGCGAAGCTCGCCCGCTCGCCAACCCGGATCCGGGTCCCGGAGTCCACCCGGGCGACACCCCAAGCCGAGGCGGTCGAGCCCGAATCGTCCCCCTCGGGCTGGCTGCCGCCGCTGCCGGTCGCCGCACCAAGCACCTCAGCAAAGGGCGCGTCCAGGCTGAAGTGCACCAGCAGCTCCGACCCCAGGGCCTCGAGCAGCTCCACGTCACCCTGCAGTGCCGCAGCGTCCCCTGGCGCGGCGGCTGAGATGTGCTCCGGGCGGATCCCCACCACGACCCCCTTGCCCCGGTAGGCGGCGAGCGCCGGACGCGCCCTCCGCACCTCCTCGGAGAGCTCGAGTCGCTGGGAACCCAGGCTGACGGCCGTCCCCTCCGGGGTCAGCGCCCCCTCGTAAAGGTTCATCGCCGGCGAGCCGATGAACGCGGCCACGAAGATGTTGATGGGTCGCTCGTACAGCTCCTGGGGCGCGGCACACTGCTGGAGCACGCCTCCGAGCAACACCGCGACGCGGTCACCCATGGTCATGGCCTCAGTCTGATCATGGGTGACGTACAGCATCGACACCCCCAGGCGCCGCTGAATGCGCGAGACCTCGGCGCGCATCTGCACGCGCAACTTGGCGTCCAGGTTGCTCAGCGGCTCGTCCATGAGGAACACCTTGGGCTCGCGAACGATGGCGCGCCCCATCGCCACCCGCTGTCGCTGCCCTCCCGAGAGCTGTGCCGGTTTCCGTTCCAACCACTGGCTCAGGCCAAGCATCTTGGCGGTGTTGCGGACCTTGAGCTCGACCTCGGCCCGGGGCAACCGGCGCATCTTGAGGCCAAAACCGATGTTCTGAGCCACCGTCATGTGTGGGTAGAGCGCGTAGTTCTGGAAGACCATGGCGATGTCCCGATCCTTCGGAGACACGTCGTTGACCACCCGCCCCCCGATGCGCACCTCGCCGTCCGAGATCTCCTCGAGACCGGCGACCATCCGCAGCACGGTCGTCTTGCCGCAGCCCGATGGGCCGACCAGCACCATCAGCTCCCCATCGCCGATCTCCAGGCTCACGTTCTGAACCGCCTCCACGCCGTTGGGGTACACCTTGGTCACCTCGTCGAGCTCTACTGTCGCCATCTGTACTCCCCTGGCTCCGGCCGTGGATGTGGCCAGCAATGAATGGACCGGCTCCCCACCGGCAACGGGCTCACGCCGTTCCCGGGCATCTCAGCGACTGACCCCCATGGTGAGACCCGAGATGAGGTAGCGCTGGAAGATCAGGTAGACGATGATGGCGGGGAGGGCGCTGATCAGCGATCCCGCCATCAGGGCGGGAATGCTCACCGCGCGCCCCGACGAGAGGACCCCCAGTCCCACCGTGATGGTTCGGTTGGCCGGCTCCTGGAGCAGGAGCAGCGCGACCAGCAGGTCGTCCCAGATCTGGATGAACTGCAGCACGGTGACGGTGGCCAGCGCCGGAGCGGCCATCCTGACCGCGATGCGCCAGAACACACCCACGTAGCCGAAGCCGTCGCACAACGCCGCCTCGATCAGCTCGTCGGGCAGACCCCGGAAGAACACCGTCATCAGGAACGTGGCGAACGGCATGCCAAGTGCCGAGTAGACCAGGATCGGAGCCAGGTAGTTGTTGACCAGGCCGACGTTGCTGAGATTGACGTATTCCGGGATGATGATCGACTGGACCGGGATCATCATGCTGCCGATGATCCCGAGGAAGACGACGTTCTGGCGCCGGTAGTGCAGCTTGGCGAACGCGAATCCGGCCGCGCTCGAGCCGATCAGGATGATCGCGATCGAGCCCGCGCAGATCAGCGTCGAGTTGAGAAGCTCCGAGCCCACCGGCAGGGCGCTGAAGAGACCGGACCAGCTCGAGGTGGAGAAGCCGCTCCCGTTGAGGTACTGGGTCTCGGTTCTCAGCGAGTTGATGATCATGAAGGCGAACGGGTACAGCATGACGATGCAGACGACCACGAGCACCAGGAACATGATCACCGCCCCCGGATCTCTCCGGAGCCGCCGCCCCAGGGTCGGCCCGCCGCGCCGCCGCGCGCCTGCCCGTCCGCCGAGCTCGATCCCCGGGCGCGTGGCCGCGCTTTCGCCCTGGAGGGTCATCTCGCCACTCCCATCACGTCTCACCACGCAGAATCCGCATCTGCAGGAGATTCACCCCGAAGATGATGACCAGCAGGACGATGCCGACCGTGGCCCCGGTTCCGAATGCGCCAATGGCGAACGCCTGCTGATAGACGAAGAACTCCAGGGTCGTGGTGCCATACCCCGGACCCCCCTCGGTCATGATGAAGATCAGGCTGAAGAGCCCGGTGAAGGCGCTGATCGTGGTGATCACGAACCCGAACTGGAAGTAACGCTTCAGCAGCGGGAGAGTGATGTGGCGGAAGACCATCAGACGCCCGGCTCCATCCAGCCGTGCGGCCTCGTAGATGGCCGGGTCGATGGTCGACATCCCGGTCAGGAAGACGATGGTGTTGGTGCCGACCATCGACCAGATGAAGGTGACCGCCACCGCCGCCAGAGCGCTGTATTCGAAGCCGAGGAAGTTGATCTCGAGGGACTTCAACCCCAGGGCGCCGAGCAGGGAGTTGACGGTCCCGTTGGCCGCGAACACCTGCATCGCGACGATACCGATCACCACCCATGACACGGCCGTGGGCAGGAAGATGAGTGATCGGAACACCTTCCAGCCCCAGACGTGCTCGTGCAGCATGCCGGCTATGACGAGCGGGATGAAGACGGCGATCGGAAGTGCCAGGAGCAGCAGCCCGTTGTTCTCGAGGACCCGCCAGAAGGTCGGAGTCTCGAAGAGGTTGAGGTAGGTGCGCGGGCCCACCCACTGGGCGGTGATGCCGTCCCAATTGGTCATGCTGTAGTAGACGGCCTCACCGATGGGGATGATCAGCAGGAGCACGACCACGACGAAGGCCGGCGCGGTCAGCACGATGCCGGCGCGCGCCCGCTGGCGTGCGATCCCGGATGCCCTGCGGCCGCGCTTACTGCCCTCGCGCAGCGAGGGCCGGACGCGCACCGCCTCGACCTCTGCCTGTGCCATCTGGCTTCTTCTGCTTCCCATATTACCGGCGGACGAACCCAAGCCCGACCGGCGATGGCCACCGCCTCACCGGTCGCCGATCACGTCCCGAGCTCCCGGGGGTTGGGCGGGGCGGACCGCCGCGGCGGCCGCCCCACCCAGCCTTGCCTCAGGAGCTGGCCGTGTAACTGGCCCATGACGAGCTGCGCTGACCTGCCGGAAGGGCCTGCCACGCCTGCTCGAGGTCCTGGGCGGCCGTGGAGACGCTGATCTGACCGGCCAGGAGCTGCGGCAGCACCTTGCTTCCCTCGTTCACCACCCCGACCTGGGTCACGTTGTCGAGCATCGGGTAGGGCGTCATCCCGTCCTGGGCGGCGAAGTTCAGCATGTCCTGGTTGACCGGGTTCGACGACGTCGACCCCTGCAGGTCCGGGATCAGGCCGCTCTGGTCGATGATGGTCGCCGCCTGGGTGGTGGTGAGGAACTGGAGGAACTCGGCCGCCTGGGTCTTGTGCTGCGAGTAGGTGGTCATCGAGTACCCGTCGCCCGGGAACTGGACCACGCCATTGATCGACGTGTCCGAGTAAGGCGGCACGAAGGTTCCCAGGTTGCTGCCCATCGACTGGTAGAGGGCGGCGGTGTCCCAGTTGCCGTCCACGATCATGGCGGTCTGACCCTTCTCGAGCGCGATCAGCGAGTCGCCCGAGCTGATCACGTTGGAGTTGGTGTAGCCGTCCGCGTGGAGAGCCGCCCACTTGGTCAGCTGAGCCTCGACGATAGGATCCGTCCAGGAGAGCTGGCCGTTGTACAGCTCCTCCCACTGGGACACTCCCAGCGCACCGATCATCAGGTAGCTGAGGTCGTAGTAAGGGTAGAACTCCGCCCCGAGCGCCTGGGTGTCGGCCCCGTAGTAGAGGCAGTTGGTCCCCATCGCCTTGAAGGCCGCGCAGTCCGTCATCAGCTGGGTCCAGTTCTGCGGGACCTGGGTGATCCCCGCCTTGGTGAACAGCGACTTGTTGTAGAAGCCGATGTAGAACTGGTCCTCCAGGGGTATGACATACGCCCCGTTAGCCGTGTTGAATCCCGGGGCCACCCACTGCATCCCCAGCATGTCGGAGAGGTCGCTCTGCGGGATGTACGACTTCAGGTTCTGTAGATAGCTGTCGTACTGGAGGGTGAAGAGACCGGTCCACATGACCGCGAGGTCCGGGCCGGTCTTGGAGATGGCGGCAGCCTGAAGCAGGGCGAAGTAGTTGTCCGCCGGCTGCGCCACGTCGTTGATGTGGATGTCGGGATGCAGCTTTTCGAAGGCGTTGATCAAGTTCGTGGTTGCGGTGGCATTGGACTCGGTGCCGTAGTTCTGCCAGAGCGTCAGGGTCACCGTCGAACCCGAGCCGCCCGAGCCGCACGCCGTCGCCAGCAGGGCCGTGCCCACCGCGACCGCGCCGAGGCGGCTCAGCCGCCCCATCAGCCCTCGTGTCGAGTTGCCTGTCATAACTAGCTCCCCGTATTCGTGATCGGAAGGGGCGTTATGCGACGCCCCTCATCTGAACCCAGCCGGCCGAAGACCCGGAAACCAACCTCGAACCCCCCCGTGCGCGTTTCACCCAGCATCACCCTCCTTGACAAGCTCACCGCCAAAGCCGCGCGGCTCTCGCGCCGCGACCTGTGGAGTCCAACCCAAGAGCGGATGGCATTCATGCCAGCAGCACCTCGATCCCCATCTCCCGGATCCGGGCCACGATGCCGGGATCGGCACGCTCGTCGGTGACCAGCACGTTGATGGCGTCGAGGGTCACGAAAGGGGTGAATCCCGCCCGTCCCAGCTTGCTGGCGTCGGCGACGACGACCACCCGCCGGGCACGCGCGGCCAGCGCCGCTCCGACCTCGGCGACCAGCATGTCCGCGGTGGTCATCCCACCTTCGACCGTCAACCCGTCGCAGCCCAGGAACGCGATGTCCCCGGTGAGATCGCGGAGGTTGAGCAGGGTCAGCGGCCCCACCCACAACTGGTGCTCTCTCAGGTACAGGCCGCCCAGGCAGATGAGGTGCGGGTAGTCCCAGGCGCCCACCTCCTCCATCACCTGGAGGGCGTGCGTGACCACGGTGATCCGTCGCGGCGGTGGGATGCTGGTCACCACCTGGAGCACCGTGGATCCGGAGTCGAAGAGCACCACGTCACCGGTGTGGACCAGGGTCGCGGCCAGGCGGCCGATCCGCGCCTTCTCCACCGAGTTCTCACGTGCGCGAGCCATGGCCCCGGGTGGCGGGGCGAGCCTTCGCGCACTGACCGCGCCCCCGCGGACGCGACGCAGCCTGCCCACCTCCTGGAGCACCGTGAGGTCGTGGCGGATGGAGGTCTCCGTCACCCCGAACTGAGCCGTGAGCGCGGAGACGCTGACGCTGCCGCCATCCTCGAGAAGCTTGGTGATGGTGTCCCGGCGCGCGCGAGCCGGGGTCAGGCTGGCCATGGCCTTCCACCCGGTCCGCGGCGGCGGACCCACCCGCCCGGCGTCGGCAGGCGCGGACGGGACCGGCACCAACCTGGCAGCTCGGTCATCAGACGATCACCGCCTCGATCCCCTGCATCTGCGCCAGCTCGAGGAGCTGAGCGGTCCAGCGACCGCGCGCCGCACCCATGTGATGCGGAGCCCCGGCGCGGAGCCACGCGTTGCACCACTCGTCGACGGCCAGCGTGTCGTGCCGGAAGAGGGCCTGGGGTGCCGAGATCGGCCGCGGCTCCATGGGGAGGAGCTGCCCCTCCGAGATCACGAACCGCCAGCGGTTGTCGCCCACGGTCACGATCGCCAGGTTGGTGATCGGTCCCGGCTCGTAGACGAACTCGAAGCCCGCTCCGTACCCGTGCACGCCCTTGTAGTAGATGGAGTGCTTGACCGCGACCGCTCCGGGCGTCCCCAGTGCCGGGTTGCCGTGGCCATCGTGGGAGAACATCACGGCGTTGTTGTCGAAGTCGATCACGTAGTTCTCGAGGGTGGTGGCCTGGCCGGCGAGCTCCTGCATGACGAGCTGGGAGACCGCGGTGGTGACGTCGCCCTCGGGGGCCGCCGGGATGCCGACCTCGCAGAGGCGGCCGGTGCCGTAGGAGGGGATGACCCCGACCCGGGGATCGCTCAGCCAGACCTGATCGAAGGCGGTGAAGGCGTCGAGCCTCTGCTCGCGGGCCACCGACTCCAGGGCGAGCGCGAGCCGCACCGAGCGCTCGAAGAGGTCCGCCTCCATCTCGACGTGGTAGCGCGCCCTCTCGGCTGCAACCAGGTCGTCGACCTCGGACTGGGGGATCTCCCCGAAGCGCACCGCCACGGCCTCCGGCTCGACCGGCCAGAGCGCCGGACCGACGGACTGGCGCAGCGCCACGGCGTCGAACATGAGATCGGTCATCCCCTCGAAGGGGTGACCCACCAGGCCGACCTTGGCGGAGCGGAGCCGGCTGCGCACTCCCGCAGCCTGGATCACCCGGGCGAGCTTCTCCCGACCTGCGGGGTCGTCGAACCGCGAGGTGACCAGCGAGAACTCCCGGCCGGTGCGGATCAGGGCCGCGGTCAGCTCGGGCATGCCGGCCATCCCCGAGTTGAGCATGATGACGTCGAATCCGTCTCCCTCCTGGAGACGCCCGATCTGCTGGGTGTTCCAGACCAGCACCGGAGCGGTGGTGTCGAGGAAGCAGCGGGCGGGGACCAGCCCCTTGGTGTAGGCGAGCTCCATCGCGACGATGATGTCGACGCCCTCGGCGTTGAACTGGCGGGCCGCCGCCGCCGCCTGGTCCTCGTCCTCGACCAGACCGGGGTGCACCACCGTGCCGTACGGCTCCAGCGCCCTGGCCACGCCACGCGCTGTCTCGGTCGCCGCCGGGCGCATGTGCGCGGTCTTGTTGTAGGCGTCTTCGAGCAGCGCCATGGTGAGCACGCCGATCTTCGTTTGCCTGGTCACGTCACATCCTCCCGAGGCCATTGACTGAGAGGGGCCGGCCGGCCGGGGCCCTCCGGTGCGGCGAGCGGCGGCTCGGTCCATCGAAACAGCGAGCGGAGACTGTCGAACAGCTCGACGTACCGCCGGTAGGTGGCCTCGTAGGCGGCGTGCGTCTCGAGGTGGGGCTCGTACCGAGCCTCCGGGCGGACGGCCGCGGCACAGGCCTGGTCCAGGTCGCTGAAGCTCCCCGAGGCCACCCCGGCCAGCATGGCGTCGCCGCGCACCGCGGCCTCCGTCCCCTGGAGGGTCACCACCGGCAGGGAGCAGACGTCGGCCTTGATCTGATTCCAGAGCGCGCTGCGGGCACCGCCCCCGTGCGAGCGAACCTCCTCGGCGCTGGCACCGATGCCCTCGAGCAGCTCGAGGTTGCGGCGGAGGGTGAAGGCGACCGCCTCCAGGGTCGCCCTGACGAAGTGCTCCCGACCGTGCCCGAGGGTGAAGCCGAAGAACACCCCACGAGCCGCGGGCTCGTACTCGGGGCTGAAGGCGCCGGAGAGGTGGGGAAGCATGATGAGCCCGTCCGCCCCGGGCGGGACACCTGCGGCCATGCCGGTGAGCTGGTCGTAGGCGCTGACGCCCTCCGCCCTCTCGCGAGCCACCTCCGGCTGGCCGAACCGGTCGCGGAACCAGGTCAGGGCCATCCCCCCGGTCGGGCACACCGGGCAGTAGAGGTAGGTGCCCGGGGCGGAGTGCACGTAGACGGGAATCCGTCCGCTGGCGTCCCGGTCTGATCGATCGATCGAGGCCTGCACAGCGAGAGCTCCGCCGGTGCTCTCGGAGAGGATGCCGGGAGCGAGGTTGCCCACCCCGACGGCTCCCGCACCCTGGTCCATGCCGCCGGCGACGACGCGTACGGCGGTGGTCAATCCAAGGGCGTCGGCGGCCTCCGAGGTCAGTGACCCGACCACCGTTCCGGGGGCGACGAGGTCCCCGAGCCGGCTCGGGGAGATCTCCAGCAGGTCGAACATCGGCTGCCACCAGGCGTGGCGGGCGATGTCATAGAGCAGAGAGCTCGATTGGACCCCGGCCTCGGAGACGAAGCGTCCGGTGAGACGCTGGATGAGGAACTCCTCCACCAGAAGGAAGTGAGCGGCGCTCCGGAAGAGGTCGGCATCGTGCCGCTTCCACCAGAGCAGCTTGCAGGCCGGCCAGGTGGGCACCATGGTGGGAACGCCGGTGGCGGCGTAGACAGCGTGGGCGTCGAGCTGCGCGGCGAGGTCGCTGGCCTCGGCCACCGCCCGGTTGTCGAGCCAGACGATGGCCGGGCCGAGCGCGACCCCGGATGCCGACACCGGCATGATGGTCTCGCCCTGACTGGACACGGCAAGCGCCTCGACGTCCCCGGGCCGCGCGCGGCCCTTGGTGAGGGCGCGGCGCCCGGCGCCGACCAGGGATCTCCAGTAGAGCTGGGGGTCCATCTCGGCACGCGAGGGCTCAGGGGTCTGGAGGGCGTATTCCTCCACCGCCACCGCCCGCTCGTTGCCGGCGTCGTCGTACAGCCCCACCTTGAGCGAGGTGGTGCCCGCGTCGACCCCCAGGAGCAGTCCCATCAGGCCAGCACGGCCTCGATGAGACCGCAGCGGTCAGCGGCCACCTCAGGCGGTGTGGCCTCCTTGACCACGGCACAGAGGGCGGCCAGAAACCGCTTGGGGTCCCGTGCCTGCAGCACGTTGCGGCCGAAGACGACGCCGTGAGCTCCGCTGTGGATCGCCTCTGCCGCGAGCTTGAGAGCGTCGACCTCGCGGGGAAGCTTGCGAGATCCGAGCGCGAGGACGGGGATGGGCGTGGCGGCGATAATCTCGCCGAAGCGCTCACCCGTATAGAAGGTCTTGACCAGGTCCACGCCGAGCTCGGCGACGACGCGGCAGCCCACGGCGATCCGTTCGTGCCGCTCGTCGGCGGGGAGGTCCTCCTGATCGGCGGGATAGACCTCGCCAACTATGGGGACGCCGGCGGCGCGCTTCTGGCTCACGGCCCGAGCCACCATCTCCACGTTCTCGGCGTCGACCGCTTCGGACCCCGTGTGGATGGACATCCCCACCAGGACGATGTCGGCGCCCAGGGCCACGGCCTCGGCGGCGGTGAGGACGGGGACGCTCCGGCTCTCGTGGTACTGCCACTGGGAGGCGTACTGGGTCCCCCAGTTCAGCCGGATCATCAATGCCGGCGCCCCCCGGTGCGCAAAGAGGTGTCCCACATGAGCCGCCATCCCCGGGCTCATCAGGATCGCGTCAGCGGCGCCGAGGTCTCGAAGGGTCACGGGCAGGTCGTTCAAGCCGGCCAGCGGTCCGTTGTACAGACCGTGATCCACGGCGACGACGACCGCGTTGCGGCCCTCGTCGAACAGCCGCCCGAGGCGGATCTCCGCTCCCATGGTCATCCGTGGCACCTCCAACGAACCGGGTGACGGCGTGGAAGGGCCCGAGGGCCGAGGAGGCTCCCGGGGTGGGTCATCACGCCTGTTTGTTCGTTTATTCTTCGTTTTCCCTTGCATAAAGTCAAGGCAAAGCTATCGAATTCCTGGTTGACGGCAACGGATTCCCCGGGCTGCGGGTGTCGAGCGCGATTCCAGAAGCCATCAGGCTGCCGATGATACACGGACTCAGAAGGTGATGTCTTGCGCTTGACCTTGTCTGAGCCGAAGGCTAGGATTCTCGCCGTTGACAGTTTTGGCAGAATCGAAATAGATCAGTGTTCATGTTGCAAGTAAAACCGAAGCTTTCGCCTCCGTCACCGCCCCCACCGTGAAGGGCAGCCTCCTCGCCCGCGGGGACGCCCGGCGGGAGCGCACTCACGTCTGGCACCCGGGAGAGCGGCGGGTGGCAGCGAACCACGATCAGACATCGAGGGAGCAGCCATGATGGATGGGCGTCGGAGCTCGCGGGTTCAGGGGGAAGAGGCGCCGGAGCCTCCCAGCAGCCGGTCCCGCCTGGAGGAGCTCTCGACCAAGCTGCACCGCGTGCGGGCGTGGCTGGATGGATCCGGGTACGACGCCGCCCTCTTCACCGGCCAGCCCGGGCTCGCCTGGGTGACCGCCGGTCTCGAGGATCGGGTGAGCCGCAACGAGGAGCCCGGGGTGGTGTGGGCGCTGGTCGACGCTTCCGGGATCCACCTGATCACCACCAACGTCGAGGGGAAGCGGCTATCCGAGGAGGAGGGCCTGGCCGGGCTCGGCCTCGACCTGCAGGCGACACCCTGGGACCGGCCCGGGGGACTCGACGCGGTGGCGAGGGAGCTGAGCGGCGATGCGCGGCTGGCCAACGATGGTCACGGTCCGGGCACCCCGGAGCCGGACGGGCTGGCCGGCCTGAGGCTCCCCCTGACACCTCAGGAATCGGCGCGCCTCGCCGCCATGGGCCCCGATTGCGCCGAGGCCCTGGAGGGCGCCCTGCGCGACTGGCAGCCGGCCGAGCGGGAGTGTGACCTCGCGGCGAGGATCGCGGCCGCGCTGGAGAAGCGCCGCCTGCTGGCCTCGCTCATCCTGGTCGGCGGCGCGGAGCGGAGGCGAGCCTTCCGTCACCCGGTACCGACCGACGCCGTCACCGGGCGGGATGCCCTGGCCATCATCGTGGGGCTTCGCGGAGGGCTCAATGTGTCGTGCTCGCGGACTGTCTGCGCGGGCGTTCCGCAGGCCGACCTCGAGGCACGGCACCGGGCGGCCTGCGCGGTCGAGGCCGCCATGATCACCGCCACGCGCCCGGGAAGAAGCTGGGAGAGCGTGGTCGAGGTCGGCAAGGTCGCCTACGAGGACGCCGGCTTTCCCGGTGAATGGCGGGCGCACTTCCAGGGCGGGCCGGTCGGCTACCTCTCGCGGGAGTTCGACGTCGTGCCGGGCACGGCCAGCGCCGCCACCCTCATCACGATCGGCGCCGGCTTCGCCTGGAACCCGACGGTGCAGGGCGCCAAGTCGGAGGACACCTTCATCGTCGCCGGGGGCGGTGCGCGGTCGGTGTCCAACACCGACGGCTGGCCGGCACTGACCGTCGACACCGAGCTCGGGCCGATGCGGCGGCCGGCGATCCTCCAACTCTGAGCGCAGGGCACATCCGGCCCGGTGGCTGCACAGCCGCCTGATCTGCACCGCCGGCCTGAGGCTGATCGCCCATTGCGACGGCGCGGAGGAGCAGCAATCGAGGCGGTGGCTCGCCGTCGCCGACTCGATCCTGGCCGAGTGCGTCTGCACCGCCGTGACCCCGGACGGTCGCTGGCAGCGGGCCCCGATGACCCCCGCGTCGATGCGGCGCTCCTGCTGCCCGAGCTGCGGGGCGCCGGGCGGTCCGACTATCCCCGCACCCTCCGCACCTTCGAGGCGGTCCTCGACGATCTAACCAAGGACGGACACTGCTACCGCTACCGGCCAGATGAGCATCCCCTGGGGAGGCCAAGGGAGCCTTCAACCTCTGCAACCTCACCGGTTCGGCGCTGCGCGAGGGTAGCGCACCCGCGACGCCGGCTGACGCCAAAGGCGGCAGTGCCTATGCCGAAGTGCTATTCTTGCGTCGTCTTCGGGGCAGGGTGAAAATCCCGACCGGCGGTGATAGTCCGCGAGCGAAGCCAGGATTGGTCTTGGCCGAGCAGGATCCGGTGCGATTCCGGGGCCGACAGTCAGAAGAGATGGACGCGATGGTCTGCTCTTTGAGTCTGGATGAGAGAGGACGCATCTGGAGTGCCGCAGCTTCAGATGCAGCTTCCTGCCCCACGAGCAGGGAGAGTTATGGCTCGGGCACCAAGACTGGCCGTGGGACCCGATCCCATGGCGCGGGCTCTGGAGCTGGCCGGCCGAGCTGACTTCGCCACTTCGCCGAATCCCATGGTGGGTGCCGTGATCGTGACGGATGGCGAGGTCGTCGGGGAGGGATTCCACCACCGACCTGGCGAGCCCCACGCTGAGGTGCTTGCTCTGAATCAGGCCGGTGAGAGGGCCCGGGGCGCTGAACTCTGGGTGACTCTCGAGCCGTGCTGCACCAACGGTCGGACTGGGCCCTGCACCGAGCGGGTTATCGAGGCGGGGGTGGCCCGGGTGCACGTTGCCGGCATCGACCCCAATCCTACCGTCGATGGACGTGGCCTGGCGGAGCTCAGAAGCGCTGGGATCGAGGTGCTCATAGGCGAGCATCGTGAAGAGGCGGAGCGGCTGATCGAGTACTACTCGGTGTGGGTCCGAACTGGTCTTCCGTTCGTCACCCTCAAGCTGGCCATCAGCCTGGACGGCAAGGTCGCGACGGTCCAGGGTGAGTCGCAATGGATCACTGGTGCCGAGGCGCGCGCCGACGCACATCGCCTTCGCCATACGCACGACGCGATCCTGGTGGGGATCGGGACAGTCCTTGCTGATGACCCCGCGCTGAGCGCCCGCG
>DNAU01000212.1 GCA_003491925.1 Chloroflexota bacterium | reverse complement strand
ACAGGATGTTCACGGCTCGGCAGCCCCGGTATCGATACGGGGGGGGGACGCTCATGGGCGATACGACGGGCATGGTGAAGGCATTGGCCAGGGCCAGTCCGTGGGGCCTCCGGTCGGTCGGTCGTGCTGCCACATCAGGCTTCATGGGGTCTCCAGCGAAGGGTCTGGCGGAAGGCTCCGCTCAGGAGGCGTCAGACCGGTACTCCTCCCTGATCGGCGGGCCCCCCGCGGCAGGCTCGTCCTCCACATCGGGCGGCGGGGCAGCCGACCCATCGGGCTCCGGAACCTCGCCGTGGTCGTAGACGGTCACCGTGCTCTCCTCCGGCGCTTGCCCCAGCCCGCGGAGACGCTCGCGGATCTCCTGGATCGTCCGCTCGTTCTCCTCCAGCTCGGTGGCCTGGCGCCGGATCGTCTGCTCCATCTCCCATTTGGCGGTGTCCGTGGTCGAGCCCCGTGGATGCACACGAGTCCAGGTGCCCTCAAACATCACGCGCCGTTCGGCGAGCTCTCCGGCCAGGCTCTCGGCCTGGCGTTCGTGGTGCTCGAGCTCAGACTCGAGGCGGAGCGCGATCTCCGCCTCGAACTGCTCGCGGAGGGCGAGCTCCCAGGGGCGGAAGAACTCCTCGGCCATTTGCACCGCCAGTTGCTGCACCTCCGGGGCGATGAGGCCGGCATCGGCTGCCGAGCCAGTCGATGCCACCAGCGCTGACGACGGCGGAACCTCGCCGGGCGGAGCGGGCTCGGCCCCGGCGGCATCCCGATGGGTGGGAAGCGGCTGCGGGGCGCCCTGAGGAACGGACGTCGGTTCGGGGATGGGACGGTGAGGCTCGATCTCGTCGGCGGTCATGGCAACTCGTCACCATCGCCGGTCCCGGTGGGGCCGCTCGGTGCACTCTCCTCGGTGGGCTGCTGCACGGTCACGCTCGCGCCCTCAGGCCCCCGCCCCAGCTCCCGGAGGCGAGCCCGAATCTCCTCCATCTGCCGCCGGCTCTCAGCCAGCTCCGCGCTCTGCCGCTTGATGATCTGACCCATCTCCCACGTGGAGTAGCTGTACATGCCCCAGTGACGGCGTATGGGCGTTTGCGTGGGGTCGTGCCACTGGCGACGGGCGGTCAGCTCCTCGGCCAGATCTCGTCCTGACTGCTCTCGATGTTTCAGCTCGGCGGCGAGGCGCCGTTCCAGCTCGGCGCTGAGCTGCCCCTGGAGGGCAGCCTGCCAGCGTTGGAAGAGCTGGGTGGCGAGCTCAGCCGCGAATTGCCTGACCTCAGGCGCGGCCAGCAGCGCGCTTCCGGTCCCATCCGCCGCGACCAGGGCGGTGGAGGACCCTGGTTCCGTGGGGGGCTGTTGCTCGAGGTCACCCGCTGGGGCGGCCTCAGCCGGCGTGCCGCCCTCCGCGCCCCGATCAGCCGAAGCAGCCCGGAGTGCCTCCTCAGGGGGCGTGGGATCGAGAGGCAGGTCCGGCGTGGGCATGTGCCGTCTCCCATTTGGACGAGGACTCACGCCGCGATGGTCCCATGCCCGGCGCTCGGCAGGCCAGGGGACCCGGTTCCAGGCGGAGCGGGTCGAGAAGCCCCAACTCAGCCGCCGCCGTCAAACATCGCCGACCGCTGTTCGACAATGCCAAACGGGAGCCGTGGTTCGCTCCGGAGCCGGTGGTACGATGCCGACATCGACCGCCCCATCCAATCGATCGAACGCGCCGATCAGATCTTGCGGGTGCTCTCCGGTCCGAGCCGGCGCGTCGGGCTTGCAGAACTCTCCGGGGAGCTGGGCTTGCCCAAGGGGACCGTTTTCGGGATCCTCCGGACGTTGCAGCTGCTCCGCCTGGTGGAGAAGGACCCGGAGTCCCGCAAGTACCAGCTGGGACCCAGGCTCCTGCGTCTCGGGATGAACTACCTGGATGCCAGCGAGCTCCGCAGGCGTGCTCTCCGATGGTCGGATGAGCTCGCGAAGCGGAGCAACGAGACGGTGCGACTCGGTGTCCTCGACGACCGCCAGGTTCTCGTCCTGCACCACGTCTTCCGCCAGGCTGGCGCGCAGGAGGCGTTCCCGACGGGCGCGGTGCTGCCCCTCCACGCCACCGCGATGGGCAAGGTGTTGCTCGCCGCCAGCCGGGAGGCGCACCAGCAGGTCGTCGCCTCGAGGCTGCCGGCCTTCACTGCCAGGACCATCACCGACCCGGAGAGATTGGCCGCAGACCTCGGCGAGGTCAGGGAGCGTGGCTGGGCGGCGAGCCTCGAGGAGCTGGTCGAGGGGGTCGGGTCGCTGGCCGCGCCGGTGACCGACCGCCGTGGCGCGACCGTCGCCGCCCTCTCCCTCTCGGCCCCGATCAGCCGACTCTGCAGGGACGGCGAGCCGCGGCGCGGCAGCGTCCTCTCCGTCCGCGAGTTCGCCGGGGCAATCTCACGCGAGTTAGGAGCACCGCCGTGGGAGCTGGCCTGGCGGTCGCGGCTCCGAGCCGACCTGGGACAGCGCCTGGAAGCAGAGCTGGAGCGCCGTGAGCACACCGCCCGCGATCTCCGCGAGGACCTCCAGGTCAGGCGCGCGGTGCAGGATGTCGCGTGGTCCAGCCAGCACCCCCGTGGACAGGCCACCGACACCGCGCGGTGGGAGATGGAGCTGACCATTCGGCGCCAGCGCCACGAGCTGGCGGAGATGGAGCGTCAGCTCGGCGAGCTCCGTGAACGACTGGTGGGATCGGAGCTCCGGCCCCGCCCGCTCAAGGTGACGGTGGAGACCGGGGTGCTGACCGGCGCGTCCTCCGGGGAGCGGAACGCCGTCGATGACGGCGTCGCCCGGGCGGCCACCGGTCGGTCGGCGCCCGCCCCCGCGGAGGTGGTCACCGAGCACCTTGGAGGGCGGGCCTCGGCAGCACCCGCGGCTCCCCACGCGGCACGGGTCGCCCCACCAGCCGTCGAAGGGCGCGCCCCCATCTCTCCTGCGATCCGCCTGTTCGCCGAGGAGTTCGCGGCCCAGCTCCTCCAGCGCTCGCAGGCCGCCCTCCAGCAGCAGTTCCGGGGGGCCCTGGGGCAGTGCCTGCAGGTCGAGATCGAGCCTCGCAATGACGCCTGTGGCGACACTCCGCCGCAGGCATACCACCAGGCGACCAGGCGCGACACCCGGTTGGCCGCTCTCGTGGCGCCAAGGTAGCGCCAGTCAACACGAGGCCGCTCCCAGTTGCTTCCTCCACAGAAGCAACCGCAGTGGTGCCGCCCGCAATCAGGCGATGAGCTGCTGACCGGCGCCTGACGGAGCCGAGCTTTAGGACCGCGGCAGGAGCGCAGTCGGTTGCCGAGCTGGCCCACCATCCAATTCCAACGGAGGTGAGCATCTGCTCAGGCCCTTGATATCTGCTCACGAGGCCCTCCCCAACTACGACGAGGGAGGCGACTGACGGGTGAGCCGGACCCGGATCGTCAGGCCGCCGTCTTCAGCGAGGCCGGCGCCGAAACCGTGATCATCACCATGGGCGCGGAGGGGTTGCTGGTTCGCACCGGGACCCCCGCCCGGCATCTCGCCACTCCACGGCGCTGACAGCGCCCACTGCACCGCGGATGATATGGATAGCCCGCCCTCATCATCAGCTGCAGCCGGACGTCGCCCCACAGTTGTGGCACTTGTAGCAGGAGCCCGAGCGGACCATCAGCGAACCGCACTCACTGCACGACGGTGCGTCCGCCTGGTTCTGGAATGTGCTGGTCGGTGAGGCCGGCTCCAGCCCAAGCGGCATCACCACCTGGGCGGCGTTGGCCGGGCCCTCGAGCACCGGGGTGGTGGGCTCGGCCTCCTCGGGGTCGCGCCGGATGATCCCGATCTCGGCCTGCTTCTCCTCGCTCAGGAAGCGCGAACCCAGCCACCGGAAGATGTAGTCGACGATCGACTTGGCGATCGGGATCTCCGGGTTGCGCGTGAAGCCCTGGGGCTCGAAGCGCATGTGGGCGAACTTGTTGACCAGGAAGTCGAGCGGGACCCCGTACTGGAGCGCGAAGCTGACCGCGATCGCGAAGGAGTCGGTGAGCCC
>DNAU01000158.1:2263-12575 GCA_003491925.1 Chloroflexota bacterium | reverse complement strand
ACCGGACCCCGTTCGCTGGTCCACCCTCTATGAGGGTTCCGAGATGGTGAGGCAGCCACCGGGGATGGCCGCGTTGGCTGATAGTCGGCCGTCTAGGCTTCGGCCGGCACAGATGCCGCCGATCCGGGGTCTGCGCTCACGAGGTTTCGGACGCTCGGCACGGCGAGCACCGGCAGGCAGGTCACGACGACACCCGCACCGGAGAGGAACAGGGTCAGCGGACTGCCGAGGGCGCCACCCACCGGTCCGGCGATGGCCTGGCCGACCGGCTGAAAGACGAGCGAGCCGAACCAGTCGTAGGAGCTCACCCGGGAGAGGACCTCGCGCGGGACGCTGCGCTGCAGCGTGGTCTCCCAGAGCACGTTGAAGATGGCCAGTCCGGCACCGCCAACCAGGCCGGCCGTCACTACCGGCCACAGCGGCCACCCCGCGGCCAGCGCCAGCGGCGGCAGCGACCAGAGGGAGACGGTGAGCACGCCGAGCCGGAGCGGGTGGGCGGGCCGGAGGCGCAAGGCGAGCAGTCCCCCCGCCACGGACCCGATCCCGAAGAAGGCCAGGATGATGCCCCAGCCGACCGCGCCTCCCAGGTGTTGCTTGGCCACGACGGGTCCGAGGATCATGACCGGCGCGAAGAGCATGTTCCCGAGGGAGGCGGAGACGACCACCGTCCACACCCAGGTGCGACTGGTGAATGCCTGCCAGCCCTCGATCAGCTGGCGGCCGAAGCGTCCCGCCGTCCGGGCCACGGCGATGGCCGGGAGCCGAACCAGGAAGTAGGCGTCGACGGCGAACCCGAGAGCGTCCGCGACCAGCGCCCATCCGGGACCCGCGGTCGCAACCACGAGTCCCCCGAGCGCCGGCCCGACGGTCTGGCCTCCAGAGGTCGCGATGGCGCGGAGTGCGTTGGCCTGCTGCAGCGCTTCCGGGCGCACCGTGGCGGGGACGAGGCCGGTGAGGGCGGGGTAGAAGAGCGCCATGGCGGCCCCGAACGTCGCCTGCAACACCAGCAGCTCCCAGAGCTGTGCGGTCCCGGTCAGGACCAGGGCCGCCGTTGCGGCCTGGGCCGCCACGCGGGTCAGGTCGGCCGCCACCATGACCACGCGCCGCGACACTCTGTCCGCGATGACGCCACCCACGAGGAGCAGCGCAACCATCGCCCCGGAACGAGCCGCGAGCACCCAGCCGAGGTCGCTGGCCGAGCCCGTGGCATCGAGGACGGCAAAGGCGAGAGCCACCGGCGCCATCCCGTCTCCCAGGAGCGAGATGGCCTGACCCGTGAAGAGCAGCCGGAAGGGGCGATCTCGAAGCGGAGCCATCGCGGTCGGGAGGCGCATGGCTCGGAGTCTCCGCGAAATGCGTCCAAGCACGCACACACCACCTGCTCGCGGCTGGCGCCCTCCAAGGCCCGAGCCACCCGAGCGCTTGCCGAGCAGAGCCGGGCGCGGACGCGTTGCGCTGGACGATCTATCCGATCTTGCGCTGCACGATTCGGATCGGATTGCCGTCCGGGTGGGCGTGACTGGACCCGTTCGCTGGCCCACCCTCGATGAGGGTTCCGACACGGTGAGGCAGCCGCCTGGGGTGACCGCGGTGGCTCATGGTGCCGTGGTGGAACCCTCATACCAGGTGGACCAGTTCTGGGGGTCAGGTCATGCTCTCGCCGGAGTGCCATCCCCTGTCCCCGTTGGGGTCTCGCCGCCACCGGTACACATGCTAGGAGTGTGGCGAACAGATGTATGTAGGACAAACATCGGTTCGCTATACTCGTACTCCCGGCCTCGCTCCCGTCCCGTATCCCCCATGGGCCGGGACCACGGAGGCGAAGGAGCGATGCCCACCCGCTGTTCGAGGCCCGGCGATGCCGCAATCCAGTCCGCCGGCAGCAGACGGCCCATGCGGGGATGGCTGGCCGCCCTTACGTCCTTCCGCAGAACGACTGATCAGCCCAGTTGCACAGATTAGTGGATGATGTCGAGCGCGCCCTTCGCCGAGCTGGCGGCCCGCTCCCACTTCTCCTTCCTGGAGGGCTCGGCCTCGCCCGGCGACCTCGTCGAGGTGGCGGCCCGGCTGGAGATCGGGAGCCTCGGTCTCTGCGACCGCAACGGGCTCTACGGCGCCGTCGCCTTCATCGAGGCCGCCCGCGGGGCCGGCATCCGGCCGGTGGTGGGCGTCGAGCTGGACCTGGTCGACGCCGGCCGGATCCGTCTCCTTGCCCGCGGCCGGCGCGGCTACCGCCAGCTCTGCCGGGCGATCAGCGCCGCCCAGCTCGCCGGGGTCAAGGGCCAGCCCCGGCTGCGCGTCGCCGGGCTGGGGGAGGAGCAGCTGGCGGGTGGGGCCCAGGGCTGGGAAGTCGGGGCTGCCGACGAGATCGAGGCCCGGGGGTACGACGTCGACCCAGAGGAAGAGGAGGCGTGGGGGTGCGTGCGCAGCGAAGGTTTGCCGCAGGCAGCAGATGCAATGCTGCCGAGGCAAGGACGCCGATCGCCAGTCAGGGCGATCGGACGCCCGGACCGGAGCGAAGCACCACCCCCGCGCCTCCGTCCCCCGGACCGGAGCGAAGCACCGCCCCCGGGCCTCCCCGGGCGCTCCCGGCGCCCCACGCTCCCTCCGCCATCCCGCCCGCAGGCACTCCGCCCCACCGCCGGTCCGTTCCCCGAGGGCTGGCCGTCGCTGCCCTCGACGAGGGACCTGGTGGACAGCCCGCCGGCGGTGGTGGACCCCGCCGACCTCGACGACTGCATCGCCCTCGCGGGGGGACCGGAGAGCGCGGTGGTCGCCGCCCTCGTCGCCGGTGACCGGCGCAGAGCCCAGCGTCAGGCCGAGCGGCTGCGCGAATGCTTCGGTCGGGACCGCGCCGCCCTCCTGCTCACCAACCACCTCCACCCGGCCGACCGCTGGCTCGCCGCCGAGGTCGCCGAGCTGGCCGAGCGGGCCGGCCTCCCGCTGGTCGCCAGCGCCACCCCCGTCCACGCCACCCGCGACGACAAGCCGCTGCTCGACGTGCTCACCGCCATCCGCCACCGGACCACCCTCGACCGGGCCGCGGCCCACGGGTTGCTCCTGCCCAACTGCGAGCACCGCTTGCTCCCCGAGGCCGTGCTGCGCCGGCGACTCCCCGGCTTCCCCGGCGCCTTCGACCATGCCGCCCGCATCGCGGCGCAGTGCAGCCTCGACCTGGACTTCACCGGGGTTCGCTTCCCCGGCTTCCCCGTCCCCGCAGGCGAGACCCCCTTCTCGGTCCTCTACGGGCTCTGCCAGGACCAGGTCCGGCTCCGTTACCGGCCGCTCACCCCCGAGGTGGCCCGGCGGCTGCAGATGGAGCTCGACGTCATCCAGCGGACCAATCTGGCCGAGTTCTTCCTGATCGTCCACGAGATCATGGCGTGGGCCCGGGAGCACGGCGTCCCCGGCCAGGGGCGGGGCAGCGCCGCCGACTCGATCGTCGCCTATCTGCTCGGCATCACCCGGGTGGACCCGATCGCCCACAACCTCCTCTTCGAGCGCTTCCTCCACGTCGACCACCAGGGGACGCCGGACATCGACATCGACTTCTCCACCGACCACCGCGAGCAGGTGATCCAGCACGTCTACGAGAAGTACGGGGCGGAGCGAACCGGGATGGTCGCCAACGTGGTCACCTTCCAACCCCGTCTCGCGGTGCGCGAGGTGGGCAAGGCGATGGGCTTCCCCGAGCCGATCATCGACCGGCTGGCCAAGTCCGTCGACGGCTGGCGGGAGGGGGGCGTGGAGGACGCCCTGGAGGCGGCCGGCCTGCAGTCGCACGCCGCCAGCGGAGCCCTGCCCTGGCGGCAGTTCCTGGAGATCCTGCGTGCCATCGAGGGCACCCCCCGGCACCTCTCCATCCATGTCGGCGGGATGCTGGTGACCGGCGAGCCGCTCGTCGACGTGGTCCCGGTGGAGCGCGCCACCATGGAGGGCCGGGTGGTGGTCCAGTTCGACAAGGACGACGTCGAGGACCTCGGCCTCATCAAGATGGACCTGCTCGGGCTGCGCACCCTCTCCGCGGTCGCCGAGTGCCTGGACCTGATCGAGCGCAGCCATGGCGTCCGCCCCGACCTCGACGCCCTCCCGCTCGACGATCCGCGCGTCTACGACATGATCTGCGCGGTCGACACCATCGGCCTCTTCCAGATCGAGTCACGCGCTCAGCAGCAGGCGCTGTACCAGTCCCAGCCACGGGAATTCAACGATCTGGTGGTCCAGGTCGCCATCATCCGGCCCGGGCCCATCCAGGGCGACGCCGTGCACCCCTACCTGCGCCGCCGCCAGGGCCTGGAGCCGGTCACCTACCTCCACCCCAGCTTAGAGCCAATTCTGTCCGAAACCAAAGGGGTCATCCTCTACCAGGAGCAGATCCTGCGCATCGTCATGGATCTCGCCGGTTACAGCGCCGGCGAGGCCGACCGCTTCCGGCGGGCGATGAACCGGCACCGTTCCCGGCTGGAGATGCAGTCGCTGCACGACGGCTTCGTGCGCCGCTGCGCGGAGCACGGCGGCCTGGGTGAGGAGGTCGCCGAGAAGTTCTTCCGGAGCGTCGCCGGCTTCGCCGAGTTCGGCTTCTGCAAGTCGCACGCCGCCGCCTTCGCGCGGACCGTCTACGAGACCGCCTGGCTGCGCCTCGAGTATCCCGCCCACTGGCTCTGCGCCCTGCTCAACGCCCAGCCGATGGGCTTCTACCATCCCTCGGTGCTGGTCGACGACGGCAAGCGCCACGGCATCCGCACCCTCCCCGTGGACGTGATCCGGAGCCGGGCCCGCTGCACCGTGGAGCGCATCGAGGATGACGAGCCCACGCGGCCTGCTGCGGGATCCCCATGGCGGGACGGCGGGCCCACGGCCCGGCGACTAGGCGAGCAGCCGGCTCTGCCGGGCCGCCGAGGGGCGGCGAGCCCCTCTCGAGAAGGGGGGGACCCCACGCAGCCTCCCCGGGGTTCCCCGGCGGGCCTGCCCGCTGGGGTGGGTGTCGCGTGGGGCGTGCGGC
Organism: Chloroflexota bacterium; assembly: GCA_003491925.1. Classification (GTDB taxonomy): domain Bacteria; phylum Chloroflexota; class Dormibacteria; order Aeolococcales; family Aeolococcaceae; genus Changshengia. Next base: position 7,573 of record DNAU01000158.1, on the reverse strand, counting down.
TGGGCTTCAACTACGTCGCCCGGCTCGGCTCGGTCGGCCGGGCCGCCTGCGAGGCGGCCGTCGACGCCGGCGCCACCGGCTCGGTGGGGGAGTTCTGGCGGCACACGGGGCTCAGCCGCCCGGCCATGGAGCAGCTGGTCCGCTGCGGGGCCTTCGACCGGGTCCACCCGGGGCGGCCCCGCCGGGAGCTGCTCTGGGAGCTGGCCGCGGCGGAGGGCTCGCTGCCGTCCCGCCGCCGCCTTCGGGCCCGCGCTGCTCCGTCCCCGGCGCCGGGGCCGCCGCGCGGTCGCGGGCACGTCGTCGCCGCTCCGGTGAGCCCCGCCCCTCCGTCCGGGCTGCTCCTGGAGCTGCCCGCCCCGGCTCCCGAGCTGCCACCGATGACCGAGCGAGACCGGGTGGCCGCCGATTACGCGGTCCTCGGGGTGAGCACCGGCCCGCATCTGGTCAGCCTGCTGCGATCCGCCCTGGACGCGCTCGGCTGCACCCCGCTGGCGAGGGTGAGCGAGCTCGCCGATGGGTCCCGGATCACCGTCGCCGGTCTGGTGATCGCCCGCCAGGCTCCGGTCTCGGCCCGGGGCTTCCGCTTCTTCACCCTCGCCGACGAGGGCGCCCACCTCGACCTCGTCTTCCGGCCGGAGGTGGCGCGCCGCACCCGCGCGGTCGCCAACTCCCATCCCCTGCTGATGGTCGAGGGGACCCTGGAGGTGAGCGCGGGACGGCGCAACCTGCTGGTCGCCGAGGTCACCGCTCTCGATGGCGACGGGCGTCCGCTCCGGGCCTCCGACCACTCCGGGGACCCTCCAGCGTGGCCGCCCACATCCCACGACTACCGCTGACGCAACTGCAACGCCACCTCTGCTGCCGGCGCTGTCGCAGCGTTCGGAGCGATGTTTCACAAGGGTAACGCAGTGGCCTCATTGCTCCGATGGGGACGGTCCGCCCTTTCACCCATCAGTAGCCTGGCAGCACGTTCACCCGTTCCGGGAGGAGGCTGCGTCGTGGTGTCCCAGCAGATCTGTGCGTCGTGCGCGACGGCAAACTCGACGTTCGCGTCCGTCTGCCGGAGTTGCTCCGCCCCCCTCGAGCCGCGCTCCCTGCCCAGCGACACCTCGGGTGGATTCGCCATCTATGGCGCTGATGGGCAGGCCGCCGTCCAGGCCGCTCCAGCCTCGACGCCACCCACCGACTACGCGTCGGCCCCCCACTCCGCCTCGGGCGGCAACGGCCATTGGCCTGCCGAGAGACTGACTCCCAGCACCCTGCAGAAGTGGGCGTCCGACGGGTGGACCGGCCTGCCCAGAGCCCAGACCCCGCTGCCGGTCCGGCCGGCATCGCGCAGCTGGGCCGCGCCGCCGCCGGCGCCGCCCGGGTGCGACGGCGGCACCGCCGCAGCCGTGCCGCCCCCTCCGCCCGCAGCGCCCCCGGACGTGCCCGCCGCTCCGCGTGGTCCGCTCGCCTTTCACCTCGAGGTGGGCGCCGGCTCCGCCCTGGCCGCTGGCACTCCGGCCGGCTTCGCTCCCGAGCCGCCGCCCGCCGGCGCCGCAGACGACGGGGGCGGTCATGGCTGGGGTGTCCGCGAGCAGAAGCCGGCTCCGTCCTCCGCCTGGGACGTCCAGCCCGCGACCTACACGCCCCCGGCTCCGTACCTCCCCCCCGGGGCCCGTCCCGCCTCTGGCTCTCCGCCCGCGGCGGCCTGGGCGCGGTCCGGGCGCCGCCCGCGGGTCGGGGTCCAGATCTTTTTCCTCTCGGTGATCGCGGTCGTGATCACGGCCGGCATCTTCATCTACCTGATGAACGGGCTGGCGACGGGGGTCGGCTCCGGGACCCACACCCTCACCAACCCGCTGACGCTCGGTGGGGTCGCCCCCAACACCAACCCGGAGCTGACGGCTGCCGGGAATGCCCTCGAATCCGAGATCGAGGCGCACGCGGTCGCGGCGAACTCCGGGCTCGAGCAGACGGTGGTGGGCTTCTATGGCTCGTCCGACGGGATCGCGGATGGGATCCAGCCGGATTACTTCCTCTTCCTGGAGAGCGTGAACACCTCCCTGACCGCCTCGGACCTCAGCCAGGTCGACTCCCACCTGCTCACCGTCATCTCGGTGCAGACCGCCGACAGGGTGAGCTTCCACTGCGGCGCCCCCCTGAGCGGCGAGATGACCTCGATGTGCACCTGGGTCGACGGCAACGTCTTCGGGGTCGTCGAGGGCTCCGCGTCCGTCGGCGCAGCTGCCACCACGGCTGCCGCGGAGCAGGCGCGCACCATCGCCGAGCACTGACCGGCCGGCAGCGCTGGTCCTCGGAACGTGGGCCGGTGCGGCTCCATCCGGTACGATCGGAGACGTGTCCGAGGAGCCATCGGGGCTGCACCGGCTCGCCGCCGCCGCGGACCGGCGCCGGATCGCGGTCATCGCTCTGCGGGGGGTGATCGGTGGGGCGGTCAGGACCGGCGACCTGGTCCGGACCCTCGCCGAGGCCCGGCGCTCCGCGCGCGTGCGGGCGGTCCTCCTTGAGATCGACTCCCCGGGGGGCAGCGCCGCCGAGTCGGAGGCGATCTACCTCGCCGTCCGCCGACTGGCCCGGGAGAAGCCGGTGCTGGCCTGGATCCGCACCACCGGGGCGTCCGGTGCGTACTTCGCGGCCTGCGGGGCGAACCGGATCCTGGCCTTCCCCTCGGCGATCGTCGGCTCCATCGGCGTCATCTCGGTGCGGCCGGTCGCCGTCGAGGCCCTGCGTCGTCTCGGCACCTCCGTTCAGGTGACCAAGACCGGGCCGTTCAAGGACCTGGGTGCCCCCTGGCGTGAGCCGACCGAGGCGGACCAGGCCAAGGAGCGAGAGCTCGTCGACGCCATCTTCCGGCGCTTCACCGGTGCCGTGGCCGGAGCCCGAGGACTCGATGACGCCCGGCTCGCGAGGGTGACCACGGGCGAGGTCTGGCTGGGTGTCGAGGCGGTGAGCGTCGGCCTGGTCGACGCCATCTGCGAGGACGAGGAAGCGGCTCTGCGGGAGGCCCAGCAGCTCGCCGGCCTGCCCCATCGCCGGCTGGTCAGGATGGGCCCGCGCCGGTCCGTCCTGCAGCGCCTCGGTGTTCCGGGCGCCGGCATGGGGCCCCCCGGGGTGCGCTGGATCGCCGAGGTCGAGGGCTGGCTCCGGGCACCGCGGGTGCTGCTCTGAATCGCTCCGGCTGAGCGCGCGCGAGGTCAGAGCGCGGCGGTGTCCGGCTCGGCCTCCGCCGCCTGCGGAGCGGGGCCGATCGGGTGGGCGAGGCCGGCCCCGGCCAGGGCCACCACCAGGTCGTCGACGGCGTGCAACCCCGTTTCCAGGTCTGAGGCGTCGAAGGGTCGAGCCGCCCGCCGCTCGCAGACCACGATCCCGGCGAGCCCGCGGCCGTCGATGACCGGGAGGATGAGGTACGAGGTGAGACCGATGCCGCGCCGGCGTTGAGCGCGGTGCGAGGCGCTCTCGGTCCAGATCGCTCCCCGGCGACTGCGGCGCACCCGCACGAGCAGCTCCGAGGGCACCGTCGCGCTGCCCACCCCGGGGTCCGGGGGCAGCGCCACGGCGCGGTCGGCGGCGACGGCGCGGGCCAGACGGGTGAGCCCCAGCCGGACCCCGGCATCCACCGCCACCTGACCCCAGATGGTGGGCGCCAGGCGGGTGCTCCGGCGGTTGATCAGGCCGTTGGCCAGCATCCCCGCCACAGCCGCGAGCGCCCCCGCGGCGAGGGGGGGCAGGCTGGTCAGGCAGAGCAGGGCAAAGCAGGGGTACATCACCAGCAGGCTGGCGAGCAGGGCTCGGGTGAGGAAGACGCGGACGTCACCCTGCCGGGGGCGCCGCCTCTGGTCGGCGAAGGTCCACAGCCGGTTCCACAAGGCGTTCCAGCCGAAGCTGAGGGCGAAGGCGGGGAGGAAGGCGAGCAGTGGCGGGACGCCGCCTGGCCCCGAGAGCGCCCAGAGGCTGGGCAGGAAGAGCCCGAGCCCGGACACTCCCACCAGTGCGAACTTCCAGATCCGCGCGGATCCGTCGACCTGAAGGAAGAGCGACATCAGGTGGCGCAGGAAGAGCAGACCCTGGCGGGCACTGGCCTTGCTGCTGCCGGCGGCCCGGGCCTGGAACCGGAGCGGAATGTCCACCACGCGCATCCCGGGAACGCAGACCAGCAGCTCGAGCAGGATCTTGAAGCCCACCGGGCGGAACTCGATGCCGTCGATCAGACGCCGGCGGCAGAGGAAGAATCCGGACAGCGGATCGGTGCTCTGACGCGCCTCGTGGAAGAGCACCCGGGCGGCGGCCCCCGCTGCGCGGCTGACCAGGTGGCGGGACAGACCGGCGAGGCCGCCGGCGTTCCCCCCTGACACATAGCGGCTGGCCACCACCAGGTCGGCACCGGCGCCGGCGGCCGCCAGCATCCGGGGGATCAGCTCCGGTGGATGCTGGAGGTCGGCATCCATGACGCAGACGAGCTCCCCGCGCGCCAGGTGGAGACCGGCGACCACCGCGGTGCTCAACCCGCCGGCTCGCTCCGCGCCGTGCCGCAGCAGGCAGTGGACGTCGGCGCGCTCGGCCTGGAGGCCGGCGAGCAGGGCGGGGGTCGCATCGTCGCTATCGTCGACGAAGCAGACCTCTGCGTCGATGCCGGTGAGGGCTGCCGCCAGCCGCGTCCAGAGTGCTCCGAGCCCCTCCGCCTCGTTGCGGGTGGGGATCACCACGGAGAGTCGGGGGGGCGGGTCTGCCGCCGGCGTGGCCATGCGTGCGAAGGATAGAGCCGCCACGAGTTGGACGCGCCACGCTGCCGGCGAGCCGGCCGGCGATCAGCCGCCGCTCACCCGGGCGCCGCGACCAGCTTGCCGTGGATCTTCTCGGTCAGCTCCTCGATCTGCTGGGTCAGGTGGGTGTTCTCGTCGATGAGCTGGCGGAGCAGTTCGATGCCCTGCTGGGCCATCTGCTGCCGGCCGAGGGTGGCGGCCGCGACGGTCTCCCGGTGCTGGGCGTCGGCGTCGGCCTGCGCCTTGTCGCGGTCTGCCTGCCGGGTCTGGGCGAGCAGGATCAGCGGCGCCGCGTATGCCGCCTGCAGGCTGAACATCAGGTTGAGGAGGATGAAGGGATACGGGTCCCAGCGGAAGATCGCGACCACGTTGACCGCGATCCAGGCGGCCACGATGACGGTCTGGCCGACCAGGAACCTGGGGGTGCCGAAGAAGCGGGCAAAGGACTCCGCCCGCCGCCCGAAGCCGTCCGCTCCGAACGGGCGGGCCAGGTGCTCGTATGGCTTCAGGAAGCGCCGGTAGTGGTCCTCCCGGAGGTGGTCCT
>DNAU01000158.1:0-2177 GCA_003491925.1 Chloroflexota bacterium | reverse complement strand
CTCCCGGAGGTGGTCCTCCCGGACGTGGTCCCCGGCGGTGGGCGGTGTCGTCATCGTCAGCTGCCTCCTCACGCGGCATGGGCACGGGTTTGCCGGACGGTACCGCAGGAGGACCGTATCGAGCACACGCTGGCGCGATGGGGGAGACCACCGGGTGCAGACGGCCGGGCCGCCGCCAGCCGGGCCCGCGGTCAGCGAGCGGGCACGCCCTCCGCCAGCAGCTCGTCGACGATCCGCAGGAGCCGCGGCTTGGAGACGCAGGCCGTCCGTCAGGCGGCCCTACCTCCCGCGACCCACCCTCCGGCCGGGACCAACCCGCTCCGGGCGGGTGGCCGCGGGCTATCCTGCCCGCATGGCAGATATCGAGATCACCCCCGACACCCTCGTCATCCACATCCGGGGCGCGGACAAGTTCTTTGCCCTGAAGAGCCAGCTCGAGGTCCCGCTCTCCCACATCGCCGGGGTGGAGGCCGCCGCCCCCGAGGCGCACGAGGTCTGGCACGGGATGAAGGTTGCGGGCAGCAACCTGCCCGGCGTGATCACCGCGGGCCGCTTCGTCCAGCACGGCGAGTGGGCGTTCTGGGACGTCCACGACCCGGATCGGGCGATCGCCATCCGGCTCCACGACGAGCACTACGCCAAGCTGGTGATAGGGGTCGACGATCCCTCCGGCACGGTGTCCGCGATCACGGCGGCCATCGCCCACCGCTGACCCGACGTCATCACCCGCCGCCCGCCCGACCGCCCGGGCTGAGGGCATCGGACAGCGCCGGCGTCCCCACTCTCCGCCCGCTCCCGCGGCCCCCTTCAACTGGAACCCCCTGCCCCGTCAGGCGAACCGCGCTTGACCGCTGGAGCACCCCGTTCCAAGATTTGCCAAGGAGCTCCAGACGGGTGCGGCACGACGGCGCTCGCCGGTCGGCAGCAGGAGCGGAGGGATGAGTCATGGCCATCAGTGAGGAACTGGAGACCTCGGAAGCCCAGATCGCCGTGCACTGGCGGGAGGAGGAGTACATCCAGCCTCCACCCAGGTTTGTCGGCCAGGCCAACGCGCACGACCCGGCGATCCTGGAGCGGTTCCGCGAGGAGAACTTCCCGGAGTGCTTTCGCGAGTACGCCGACCTGCTGAGCTGGGATCAGTACTGGCACACGACGCTGGACAGCAGCAACCCGCCATTCTGGAAATGGTTTGTCGGCGGTCGGCTCAACGCCTGCTACAACTGCGTCGATCGCCACCTGGAGACCCGGGCCAACCAGGCGGCGCTGATCTGGGTTCCCGAGCCGGAGAGCGAGCTCACCCAGACGATCACCTACCGAGAGCTGCACCGCCGGGTCAACCAGTTCGCCGCCCTGCTCCGCGACTACTGCGGCCTCAAGGCGGGCGACAGGGTCACCCTCCACATGCCCATGGTCCCCGAGCTCCCGGTGGCGATGCTGGCCTGTGCCCGCCTCGGGATCGTCCACTCCGAGGTCTTCGGCGGCTTCAGCGGCGCCGCATGCGGGGAGCGGATCGCCGACTCCCAGAGCCGGTTCCTGATCACCATCGACAGCTACCACCGGAACGGCGACCTGGTCGATCACAAGGTCAAGGCCGACGAGGCGGTGACCCGTGCCGCATCCCTGGGCCAGGAGGTCGACAGGGTGCTGGTCTTCCGGCGCCGCACCGGCGAGTACGGGTCCGCGACCCCGATGGTCGAGGGCCGCGACGTCTTCGTCGACGATGTCATCGGCCCGTACCGACGTGCCATCGTGCCTCCGACCTCGATGCCCGCCGAGGCACCCCTCTTCCTCATGTACACGAGTGGCACCACCGGCCGGCCCAAGGGGGCCCAGCACTCCACCGGTGGCTACCTCGCCTACGTGGCCGGCACCTCCAAGTACTACCAGGACATCCACCCCGACGACACCTACTGGTGCATGGCCGACATCGGCTGGATCACCGGGCACTCGTACATCGTCTACGGGCCGCTGGCGCTGGGCACCACCACCGTCCTCTACGAGGGGGTCCCCACCTACCCCGACCCGGGCAGGCCCTGGCGGATCGCAGAGCGCCTCGGGGTCACCATCTTCCACACCGCCCCGACCTCGATCCGCATGCTGCGCAAGGTGGGTCCGGACGAGCCGGCCAAGTACAACTACCGGTTCAAGCACATGACCACGGTCGGCGAGCCGATCGA
>DNAU01000123.1:7334-8245 GCA_003491925.1 Chloroflexota bacterium | reverse complement strand
CCCGTGTTCGCCCCGGAGGACGCCGACATCGCGACCGAGGACACGGAGGACAACGACGCCCTCGAGGCGCTGGAAGACGACCTGTCCCCCGGGGAGGCGCAGCGGACGCTCGACACGATGAGGCCCCTGTCCGCGGACGAGGCGGAGATACTCGCCGACACGCCCGGGCTAGAGGGGATGACCCGGGTGGATGATGCAGAACAGAACGACTGGATAATCGACAAGTCGAAGGCCGGGCGTCACGCCATGGACGAGGTCCTCGACGACGCTAGCTACGGAGAGAGCATGACACACGAAGAAAAACTGGAACGCGTGGGACGCGACTCTGACGTCGGCTTCGGCTTCCACTCCCTGAGACACCTCGGGAGCGGGTTGCGCCGCGGCCTCGGGCGGGTGGCCAGCGCCCCGATGTCGGCCGCGCGCTTCGCGGCGCGCGAGGCCATGCGGTTCGTCCCGGGACGCGACGCCCAGAAGGCCAAGATCGTGCACAACCTCTACAACAAGCTGGTGGTGGAGCACGCGAATTTTTTGGCGAACCAGGACCAGGCCGCGGGGAACCCCGTGCAGTCGATGGTCTACTACCAGACTCAGTCCAAGCCCTGGGCCGTCGCCCAGATCAAGGCGGGCGGGATGCCCACCTCATACGTCATGAGCGGGGCCGACGTGCTCGGCGCGGAGATCTGCGGGTCTGACGTCATGGGTACCTGGTGGAACCCCATCTCGTGGTTTTTCGGCAGGAGCCAGGTGGTCATCAACAACACCTCGGGAGCCCGGTCGGCGACCGGTCCCGACGGCGACCCGGGCCAGATGCTCGGCCCCGACGGCCAGCCCCTGCCCCAGGGGCAGGGAGGCGGCATGCCAGACGGATCCATGCCTCCCGGTGGCCCGGGCGGCCCCGGCGGCCCCGGCGG
>DNAU01000123.1:5602-7261 GCA_003491925.1 Chloroflexota bacterium | reverse complement strand
GGCCCCGGCGGCCCCGGCGGCCCGCCTGACGGCTCGATGTATCCCGGCGGAGGCCCTGGTGGTCCGCCTGACGGTGGGGTCGCAGACCCTTCCATGATGCCTCCGGGAGGAGGCGGTCCCTACGGAGGTCCCATGCCCTACGGTTCGCCTGACGGTTCTCAAGGAAACATCAACACCGGCATCATGGGCGAGGACTCCCTCGGCGCCGTGGTGAAAGAGATCTTTGCCCGCACAGGAGCCGCGCAGCCCGCGACGTCCAAGGATGACCAGATGATGATCATCGCGGTCAAGAAGCTGCGCAGCGGGTATCCCCTCACCCCGGGGGAGTTCGCCCTGGTGGGTCGGCTGGCCAAGAACGGCAACCCGACGGCCAAGAAGGTCTACGCGATGCTGCTCACCGGCGGGGTGACCAAGATCTCCGGCATCGGCGCCGGGTCGTCCAAGGAAGACCAGATGATGGCCGTCGCCGTGAAGAAGCTGCGCAGCGGCTACCCGCTCCAGCCCGGAGAGTTCGCGATCGTCGCCCGCCTGGCGAAAGCAGGCAACCCGACCGCCAAGCAGGTCTACGCGACCCTGATGACGGCGGGCGTGACCAAGATCCACGGCGTGCGCACCCAGCACGACGTCCTGGGCGACTGGCTCTACAAGCTCAACCCCTTCCGCTACGCGTTCAAGTCGAGCGAGGAGCGGGGGCTCGAGGACAAGGAGAGAGCCTCGTGGAGCGAGAACGCGGAGCTGCGCAAGAAGCTCGAGAAGCGCCAGGTGGTGCTCGACCAGGCCGAGAAGGCCAGGGCGGCCGCGGACGCGGTCCAGCAGGCCAAGGACCAGGCAGTCGCGACGGAGAAGCAGCTCAAGGAGATCGAGTCCTCCCTCGCCGGCGAGGTCCGGCGGTGCGTGAAGGAGGCCCGCGCCGCGGGTCCCGCCGAGGTGGTACCCGCCTCCGACTCCATGGGACACGAGAAGCCCACCGCCATCTCCGTCGTCATCCAGAACGCCCTCGACAAGGCCGGCAAGCGCAAGCAGGCGAACGCCATCTACGCGACCATCCAGGCCGGTAAGGCACTCTCGCCTGACCAGCTCACCGAGGCCAAGCAGATCGCCGACGTGCTGCAGCAGGTGAAGGTCGTGCACGGCGACATCTGGGAGAAGACTCCTCCCTACCTGTCCGCCGTCCACGGCGCCTTCGTCGGCGCGTGCCTCGCGGGAGACGTCCGGGCCGCGCGGCAGCGTAACCTCGTCTGCGGCAAGGCCGCGGTCGCGCTCAGCCGCCAGGTGAGCCCCGACCGGCCCCTCTCGCCCGAGCACGAGAAGGCGATAGTCGCCCTGGGAGCGGAGAGCAAGAAGCTGCGCGGCGTCGTCGGCGCGCACGTGTCCGGCCGCGCCTACCAGCACCTGTCCAGGGCCAAGCAGCTCCAGCAGAGCATCATGGGAGCGGCGGCCGCCGCTGCCATGACCCCGGCCGAGGCGAAGATGCTGCAGGCCGTGCAGAGCCTGGCGAAGGCGGGCAACCCGCGCGCCATCTACGGACTCAAGCGCCTCAAGGAGACGGGCATGATCTCGGGAGGCGACTACGTCGGCCTCTCGTTCGGCACCGTCTTCAAGTACGCCACCGCTCCCGTCTGGGCACCCGCGTACGGCCTCTACAAGGGCACGCAGTGG
>DNAU01000123.1:0-5469 GCA_003491925.1 Chloroflexota bacterium | reverse complement strand
CAGCGCCAGAAGGCGGCCGAGGCGCGGGCTGCCGCTGCCGACGCCCAGACCGAGGCGGAGCTGCGCGCGCAGCAGGCCATCGCCGACGCTGCCCAGGCCGAGGCGGACGCCGCCGACGCGGAGGCCCTGCAGAAGCAGGCTGCCATGAAGACGGCCGAGTTCACGGCCGACCCCTCGCAGGCCCTGAAGTCGCAGGACGACTCCGACGACTCCGACCAGGACAGCTCGGGCGCGTTCGTGGGCGAGTGGGAGAGCGACGTGGTGGGGACCCGGGACAAGAAGATCCTCAAGGCGGCGAAGCAGAAGAACGCGACCGGCATGAAGATCCGGGCCGGCGCGAAGTTCTACAAGAAGCTGCACGCGGGAAACCCGAAGGCGAAGGCTTCCCTCAAGAACATGATGGCGAGGTCCCAGAAGGGCGACAAGCAGGCCACGCGCGACCTGCGCGCGGTCTACGCCGGGATGCACGCCCAGAAGGCCAAGGAGAGGGCGCAGCTGGCGGCGCACAAGAAGCACGAGCGGCAGCTCGCCGCGCGCGCCCGCAAGCTCAAGGTGATAGCGGCCCAGAAGAGGATGGAGGCCGCGATGGCCAACAAGCTCGCCCGCGCCCAGCGCGCCCACGAGCTGCACAAGCTGTCCAAGATCGAGCAGGCGTCCGCCAAGGGACACCCGAAGGCCCGGAAGTACGTGAACCACCAGGTGGCCCTGGCCAAGGCGGGCGACCGAGGGGCCAAGAAGAGCGTCGCCGGCATGAAGCTCGCGCGCCACGTGCGCACCGTCGCCCCGAACGCCCGCGAGCAGCACAACCTCAAGCAGGCCCGCAAGCTCGTGCGCCGGGCGCACAAGAACGACCCCGTGGCTATCCGCCAGATCGGCATCATCAACGCTGCCGCCAAGGCGGGCAACCCGAACGCCAAGCGGGCCAAGAAGCGCCTCGAGACCGCTCACCTGGTGGAGACCACCATAGCCACCGGGACCGTGGCTGTAGCGGCCACCGCCGCGTCGAAGAAGCACGCCAAGAAGAAGGCACAGGCCAAGAAGCAGGCGCAGCTCGCGAAGGCGAAGGCCAAGTACAACACGAAGACCGGGACGCGGGAGGAGTACGCGGCCGGCGCCAAGATCGCCCAGGAGATGGGCGACAAGGAGACCGCCGGGAAGCTCGCGATGGCCGCGACCGCGGCGCCCTCGGCCACCGAGTCGCTGCAGAAGACCGCCGCGCTCGTGCAGGCCAAGAACGCCGGCAACCCCCAGGCCACGAAGGAGTTCAACGAGAGCTTCGAGGAGGCCAAGACGGGCGACCCGGACAAGATCAAGGACATGGGCAAGGTGGTGGCGACCCACACCCTGGCAGACGCCAACGAGGGCCAGGAGATATCGCCCGCCATGCGGGACGCCGTCAACCTCCAGGAGCGGGTAGCGGCCAAGGACCCGGCCGCGGTGGAGACCGCGCGCCAGATCAGCGAGGCCGCGACGGCCCCCAACCCGACCCCGGAGGCGACGGCAGCGGCCATCTCCCTCGCGGCCGCCGCGATCATCGCCCAGACGATGGCCGCCAAGCCCAAGGCCCGCGAGGAGTTCATGGAGAAGGTGAACCCGCCCCTCTCCGCCGCGGAGAAGACGGAAGCCGACAAGAAGCTGACCGAGGCCGTGGAGAAGGCCCAGGCGGGCACCATCACGGCGGCCGAGGCCGTCACCGCGGAGCGGCTCGCCGAGCGGGCGCGCAAGCCCAGGCTGGCCGCGCAGATAGCCGCACTCTCGCCGCCGCCGCCCCCCACGACCCCGATGTCGACCCTGCCCGAGATGCCGCAGGCTCCTATCACGGGGATCGCGTCCCTGGCCAAGGAGAGCCTGCGGGCGCTGACCTTCTCGACGCGCGACCCGCTCGCCAACTGGCGCGAGGGCGTGGCCTCGAGGTCCGCTACTCCCGTCGCTCCCGCCGCCCCCGCCGCACAGGCGGCCGGATGCGACAAGACGGGCTGGTCTCCGTTCGGGGCCTTCAAGCGCAACCTCGGCATCATCCTGCCTGGTATCAGCGCGGCCACGTCGACCGCGTCGCTCGTGCTCGCGGCCAGCAACCGCAAGGAGAAGAAGAAGCCGGCGGCGGCTCCGGCGGCTCCCGCGGCGACCGCGCCGACGACTGCTCCGGCTGCCCCGGCAGCCCCGGCCGCCTCGCCGACTGCCCCGACCGTCCCCGCCACCACGACCCCGAAGGAGAGTCTGCGACCCGAGGGGGCCGTGGACGTCGAGCTGCCCGCCGTCACGACGGCGACCGGCGCCCGCGACGCGGACGAGCCGCCCGAGATGGACGCCAAGACCGCGGCGATGATCGAAGCCGCCGTCGACCTGGCCATCAAGAAGGACAGGCAGCGCGGTCAGTCGCATAGCCGACTGCGGACGGCGCAGGAGCGACCCCCCGAGACCAGCTCCGGGTCGCGGGACCAGGCCACGGCTCCGGCGATGGCCTCGGACGACGCCACGAAGTTCGTGATCGCCGACACGTTCAAGCAGATAGTCGGCAAGGCCGTCGCCAAGAAGCGCATCAGCCGGGACGACTTCAACCGGGCGGCGCAGCTGCGCAGCCTGCACACCCACGAGACGAAGGAAGTGGCGGCGAGCAAGCTCCTGACTCTGCTCACCGACAAGGGAGTGCGGATCGACGCGGCTCCCTCGTCCTCCGGCGCCTTCGTGGGCGCGGACAAGACCTTCAAGGACTACGTCGTCGCCGCGGTGAAGGCGAAGAAGATGTCCAAGGCGGACTTCAACGCGGCCATCGCGGTCCACGTCAAGAAGGGAGCGAGCGACGCCCAGAAGCAGTCGGCGGGCAAGACTCTCCTCGCCTTCCTGCAGAAGAAGGGCGTCAAGGTAGAGACGTAAGGAAACGATGTGGGGTCTCGTGCTCGCCGCCGCCTTGACGTTCGGCCTGATCAGGGCCGCGGCGGCGAGGCCTGACCGCAAGGAGAACAGGGAGCAGCGGCGCCTGATCTTCCTGGCCGGCAAGAGCCAGCAGGACTTGACCCTCGACGAGGCCAACGACGGGATGGTACTGTCGCGCAAGTTCAAGCAGCCTGCACTAGAGAAGCACTTCAGGGCGGTGGCAACGAAGAAGCAGAAAGCCGCGCATGCCTCCATTCACCATGCCTGAGATCCAGGTCACTCCTCCCCCGGTCGAGGTAAACTCGAGGGAACCGACCGGACCCCGGTCGTTCCTGATAGTGCTGTCGACCGTGCTCGGGATCGTGATCGGGATCGGCGTGATCGTGGGTGGGCTCGGCAAGGCCTTCTTCGTCGAGCGGGAGGAGTGGAACCGGCAGACCCTGGCGGGAGCGGAGGACAAGGTGACCGTGAACGAGACCCTCAAGCGGATCGACAAGGCGCTGACCCGCCAGGAGGAGGTGCTCGACAAGCTCACCGGCGCGATCGACGTGATGGAGCGGGACATAGCAGTCATGAGAGGACGGGGCAGGTGAACCAAGACGAGATCGACACGGCCCGCGTGGTCATGCGGGAGAGCCTGCGCACCGAGTGCCAGGAGGTGCAGGTGGAGGCCGGCGACCGCCTCGAGGTCGTGACTGCCCCGTCCGAGAACATGTCGCACCCCGTGCTGACGCTGGCGTGCGAGCCGGGAGAGGCAGACGCGGTGGTAGAGCAGATCGCCTGCGGGCACTTCATAGTAGCGGCCTGCCCCGAGCCGATCTCGAGCTACTCCGCGGGCCGGGAGATCCGCGAGACGGTGTCGAGCGCCGACCCGCTCCGCGTCCTGATACACAACCAGGGCGAAGTGAGGATCACGGTGCGCGTGAGCCTGTCCGTGATCGAACGGCCGGGGAGCTACAGGATCGTGAGCAAGGAAGGATAGATACATGGCGCACATGCAAGGCCACTCGGAAGGACCGCTGCTCGAGAACGCCGATCTGAACATCGGTAACAACGCCGTGCTGGAGCCGCAGGCGAGCGCGGTAGTGAACCCGGCCGACGCGTCGACGTGGAGTGTAGGAACAGTACTACCCCAGAACAACGCGCCCCGCATACTCAACCTCGACGGGGCGTCGAAGAGGGGACAGACCACCTCGGTCATCTTCACAGTCTCGCGCATCCTGCAAGGAGCTAGCAACCCGAACCCCGGCTTCCCGGGCCCCGTCACGGGGATCATCGAGTTCGGCAACGGGGCGCAGTTCACGCGCCTGGAGTTCGACTTGGTGGTAGGTCCCTTCGCCGGCTCGATCAACCAGGCCGCGTCCGCGATCGAGCCCCAGGACGGCACCGTGATAGTCAGCGTGCCCACCGGCGTCCTGCGGGCCTACGCGCGCTACGACAACCTCCTGCTGGCCCCCATCCTCGGCACCAACCCGCCGATGTCGCTCGCCCAGTGGTACAACTACTATTACCTCAACATCCACGTTCCGCCTCGGCCCGACCTGGTCGTCCCCGTGCTGGGACCGGGCGGGCCCGTCGTCTGCAACAACCCGAGCGGAGGCAGCAACCTCACCGTCCCGGCCGAGCCAGTGCTCGTGAAGGCGATGGCGAACTACTTCAACAAGGCCCGCTCCAGGATCTACAAGACGCTCAACTGCTACCTCAGCTCCGAGACGAACGCGCCCGCGCAGGCCACCATCCCGGTCGGCACCCCTCCGGCTTCCGAGATCGGTGGGTACTCGAACTTCGCCTTCTGGGCGCTGCCTGCATACACGAAGAACGTGAAGATCCTGCGGTTCCCGGACACCGTCGCCCTGACCGTGCTCCTGCACGACGGCGTCCGACCGGTCGACTACATCCAGATCGCCAGCGGCCCGACGGCCCCGGAGATCGAGATCGTCGGCAACGAGAGCATCATCGGCATCACTTCCAGCGGCGCCGAGGTCAACATGCTCAAGATCGTCTGCGAGATCGGTATCTAATTCGCGATGCTAGTTACTACCGCACGACCACCCCAAGAAGACTCCCGTCTGGGAGCAGATAGCCCAATTTCTATTCATCGTCTGATTGACCGAAGCTCCGATCGACACGGCGGCTATGACACAGACCGGCGAGTTGGTATTGACAGTCGTGGACGCTCCGCCCCGACAAGTCTCATTGGATGGAACAGGATACAGAGCCGCATTGTTTACTACGCTCGCCAGACAGGTGGACCCGTCCGATGGCAGACCGCTACAATTAGACGAAGAATCGACCGTCGACAGCTCGCTGGCCTGTATCAGGTTCACACACCAAGAGACGTTACTAGTCCCCTTGAAGTCATGAGCCGCGTCCGAACAGTCAGCTCCTTTTACGGCAGTCAACCACGACGCCTGTTCCTGCGATTCCCACACCTTGGTCTCGTTGCAAGCTGCTTCGACATCGTCAGCGACCACGATGTAATTCGGCGTGTCGCGAGCTACTCCGTACAACGTCGATGGGGCATCACCCGTCGGAGAGGGGATCTCACACTTCGGGTAGCCAGCATCGGTCGCGGTGAGCCCCGGCCCGGAGTCG
>DNAU01000047.1 GCA_003491925.1 Chloroflexota bacterium | reverse complement strand
GAGGCGCGCGCCGACGCACATCGCCTTCGCCATACGCACGACGCGATCCTGGTGGGGATCGGGACAGTCCTTGCTGATGACCCCGCGCTGAGCGCCCGCGCCGGCTTCGAAGACGGCCGACAGCCCGTCCGCGTGGTGGTCGACAGCCGTCTTCGGATGCCGCCGTCAGCCCGTCTCGTTCAGAGTGGAGGGGCGCCGGTCCTCATCGCGACCTTGGTTGGTGGCGACCCCGCGCGGCGGCGTGTACTGCAGGCCACCGGAGCCGAGCTGGTTGAGTTTCCGGCGGCGGGGCCCGCGGTGCCGCTGCGCGCGTTGCTTGCTGAGCTTGCCCGCCGAGGCCTGATCAGCCTGCTGGTCGAGGGGGGGCCCACGTTGCTCGGGGCGATGCGCGCGGAGGGGTTGGGCAACCGGGTGGTGGCCTACGCGGCGCCGATCGTTCTGGGGGGCACTGGCGCACCTAGTGCCATCGGCGGGGCGGGGGCAGGCCGGTTGGCGGACGCGTGGAGGTTTCACTGGACAGAAGCGGTAATGGTGGGGCGAGACCTGCGTCTCACGGCGGAGGTGTGACTGTGTTCGCTGGCATTGTGTCGACCGTGGGGCATGTGGAGGCTCTGCCTGGAGCGCTGCCCGGGAAGCTGGTGCTCGCCCAGCGCGAGGGCTGGTTTGCGGGAGCACTCGGTGACAGTGTGGCGGTCAGCGGGTGCTGCCTGACCGTGATTGACGCCAGCCCGGGCCAGATCGCCGTCGAGCTCGTTCCAGAGACGTTGCGGCGGACGACGTTGGGTGGATTGCGTTTCGGTGACCCCGTCAACCTTGAGGCGTCACTGCGGCTGGAGGGCGCGGTCGGCGGACATCTGGTCAGCGGACACGTGGACACCACTGGTCGGATCGTCGCCGTCAACGCCGAACACAACGCGGTATGGGTCGAGATCGAGGTGCCCACCTCGGTGGCCAGATACTGTGTGCCCCAGGGTTCGATCGCTGTCGATGGCTGCTCACTGACGCTGGTGACCGTCGCGGACGGACCTGCGGGGGGCGCCGCCGTACGGGTCTCCCTCATACCACACACCATGGCCAGCACCATCGCCTGCGCGTACCGTCCCGGGGTTCTGGTCAACCTGGAGGTTGACCAGATCGCCAAGCTGGTGGAGCGCCTCGCCATCCCTTACCTGTCCCACCTCCAAGACAGTCGGGTCGGGGCCGAGCCAAGGTGAATCGGAAATGCCCATGACGACGCTCGACGAAGCGGTGGCGGCCTTTGCCCAGGGTAAGTTCGTGATCGTCCTGGACGACGAAGAGCGTGAAAATGAGGGAGATCTGTGCGTGGCCGCCCAGACAATCGCCACCGACCAGGTCAACTTCATGATGACAAAGGCGCGGGGCCTGATCTGTGTGGCGATGGAAGCGGGGCGCCTGGACGAGCTTGAGCTGCCGCCGATGGTGGAAGACAACTCATCTCGTTTCGGCACCGGCTTCGCGGTCTCGGTGGATGCGGCATCAGGCGAGATCACAACCGGCATCAGTGCTCGTGATCGCGCGGTTACCATCCGTGCTCTGGCGGATCCAGCGTCTCAGGCGGCTGACTTCGCTCGCCCCGGCCACGTCTTTCCCCTGCGGGCCAAGTCGGGCGGGGTGCTGGCGCGAGCTGGCCACACCGAGGCCGTTCTCGACCTCGCCAGGCTGGCCGGAGTCGCGCCAGCGGGGGTGCTCTGCGAGATCGCCAGCGACGACGGCAGCATGGCCCGACGCCTAGAGCTGGAGCGCTTCAGCCGGGAACAACGCATCCCGGTCATCAGCATCGCCGACCTGATCGCCGCCCGCCACCAGCGAGGAGCGCTGCTTGATCGCGGTCCCCAGACCAGGATCGCCACCGAGCATGGCCTCTGGCATGCAGTCGGGTTCTCGGATCGGGTCACGGGGGATGTCCATGTGGCGCTCTTCCTCGGCGAGCTGCCGCTGCCGGAGCCGGTCCTGGTGCGGGTCCACAGCGAGTGCCTGACGGGCGACGTCTTCGGATCCATGCGGTGCGATTGCCAGGCCCAGCTCCAGGAGGCCATGCGACAGATTGGCGAGGTGGGCAGCGGCCTGATCGTCTACCTGCGCCAGGAGGGTCGGGGTATCGGCCTGATGGCCAAACTGCGGGCCTACGCTCTGCAGGATGAGGGGCTGGATACGGTGGAGGCCAACCTCGCGCTAGGCTTGCCCGACGACACTCGCGACTATCAGATTGGGAGCCAGATCATCGCCGGGTTCGGCATCAAGCGGCTGCGCCTGATGAGCAACAACCCGCGCAAGTGCGACGGTCTCCAGCACCACGGTCTGCAGATGGTTGAACGGGTGCCGCTCGTGATTCGGCCCAACGGACACAACGCGCGGTATTTGGCCACCAAGCGCGAGAAGCTTGGCCACCTTCTGGGCAGTTCGGGCGGGCGTGTGGGAGATCAGCTGTGAGACAGATCCAGGGGGTCATCGACGGTCGCGGCCTCAAGGTGTGCCTGGTTGCATCCCGTTTCAATGAGACCATCGTGAAGCAGCTGGTGGAGGGGGCCAGCCGTGGCTTCCGTCAGCATGGGGTGAGCGATGAGGATACGGAGCTCATCTGGGTGCCGGGGGCATTCGAGATCGCGACAGCTGTATCCGCTCGGCTGGAGCGGGGAGGGGTGAACGCCTTGGTGGCACTGGGGGCCGTGATCCGCGGGGAGACTCCTCATTTCGAGTACGTGGCCCAGGGGGTCGCCTCGGGACTCGCCGAGTTGGGCGTACGTCATCAGGTGGCCATCGGCTTTGGGGTGCTGACCGTCAACACCGTCGAACAGGCTGCCGAGCGGGCCGGAGGCAAACTCGGCAACAAGGGATTGGAGGCCGCGTGCGCCGCCCTCGAACTGGCCTCGGTGCTGCGCTCGATCCGTGAGGGAAGCTGCGAAGCGCTCACGGAGCCCGGCCGTGGAATGGCTATTTTCGATCGGCCGCGGAACTCACGGTGACCAGCGGTAGCCCGATGGAGCCCAAGGTGGGAACCGAACCCACAGCCTAGTGGCCTTGACGCAGTACATGGTTTGCCTGCCCTACCAGCACACCCTCCCAGCCCGTCCTCTCGAGCTGCGGAATCACGACGTCCGAAGACGTTACCCCACGTAGAAGCGTCTCCACGATACCATGGGTGTGGAGGCAGTGCGGCACGGAGCATCCACACCCAGCTTCTTGCACACCACATCGCACGTCTTCTCGGCCATCGCGCGGGCTATGGTCAGCTTACCGCCGCCGATCGTGACGAAGCTTTCGACCCCGTTGATTTCAGCGTGGTCAAAGACCTCGAATTTGCGGCTCAACTCACGCTCATTCGCACCCGGCTTTGCAATGAGCGGTCTGGTAGCGGCGTTAACTGAGAGGACAGGGTACTTCCGCAGACTCGGGATGATTACCTCTCCATCACGGAGTGTATTCGTGATGTGCTCCTTCGGGGCGCGGAGATGGTCACAATTCTCCACCGTCCACGAGGTGGTGCCCAGGATCGTCTGTGGACCCTGCGGATAAGCGAAATCGCCGCTGGCCGGCTTGCGTATGAGGTTGATGGTATGGTTGACAAGGCGCTTACCGATGATGACGTGGACACCGGGGCTCATGCTGAGCGGAATCCGAATCCCGATGAGTGAGGAGATCTCGCCCACCCAGGGTCCCGCAGCATTAATCACCGCATCCCCACGGAGCTCAAATAGTTCTCCCGTCACGCGATTCTTCAACTTCAACCCAATCACGCGGTCGGCGTCCATCAGGAAGTCCTGAACCTCGCTGTAGGGGAGGAAATGAGCCCCATTGACGCGGGCGGTGGCGGCAAAGACCAATGCGAAGCGGAGCGCCTCGATGACCGCATCAGGAGTGATAGCCGCGCGAGAGATCTCACGCGTGACCAGCGGTTCTCTCCGCGCGACCTCCGCAGGGGAGATCTCCTTGGCCGTGATACCAGCGTCCGCACACCCTTGGAACCACTGGTCTGCGTAAGCCGGATCGTCTCCCTTGAGCAGGATGAACAGCCCATCGTCAGGCTCGATCATGCCGGAGGGCATCACCTTGCGCATGATCTGGTTCTCTGCGATGCACTCGTCGGCGGCCTCCGGGTCAGTGACGGCGTACCGGGATCCGCTGTGGAGAAACGCACTGCACCGCCCCGTGGTGCCCGAGGCCAGCTCACCACGCTCCACAACCGTCACTTCAACGCCACGCAGGGTAAGGTCATGTGCTATGGCGCAACCAGTGACACCCCCACCAATGACTAGGACCTGCTTAGTCGCCATGACGTCCACTCCTCGTGCGCCGCGAGCTTCGCCGGTAGTTCATCTCTCGTGCTCATTGTGCGCTGGCCCGCCGCCCCCGGCCAGGGCCGAACGGCACGGTGTGGGAGAGCCGTTCAGCGCGCTGGGGAGGCGCCACGAAGCTCAGTCCCGGCTCGCCGCAGATCCCGACCCACGCCCCCTGGCACGAGCGGCCCGGACCGCCGCGGCGATGAGCCGGAGGACGGCCGGATTCCAGCTGCTCCTGGCAGTGGAGGGACGTCGGAAGCCGCTCCCCCAGGTCGCGGCACAGTACGTCGCGGGCCAGCAGCTGGGCCGCCCGCTGGTGGCTGGAGAGGGAGAAGTCAACCGTGGGGACGGGATTCATCGGCGATCACCCCCCAATCGGCGACATTCGGTTCGCTGAGACCCATTCGCGGTAGCTCTCGACCTGGCCCTCCTCCTCACTGGAGCTCCAACCCAGGAGCCGGCCCATCTCGGCGGAGACAGCCCCGGCCACGGACAGGCCGCCGTCCAGGGCCCAGTAGAAGACGGACGCCCTTCGGGTAAAGAAGTCGGTGACGGTCCGCGCCATCTCTTCCTCGACCGCGTATCGCACCTCTGCGCGGGTGAGTTGCTTGGCCCCAAGGTCACGCCCGGCAGCCGCATCGCCCATGGCCCGGTCCGCGAGCCTGGACGCGTTACCCCCATACCGCTCCAGCCAGCGGCTCTTGACCGCCGGGTCGAGGGGCAGCCCGCTCAACCGCTGCCGAGCGGCGAACAGCGCCCCCGGGTCGCCTCCGCTGATAGGCACCTTGGCGCTGCGTGACGCCGGCACGCCCCGGATCCCGAAGTTGGCGCCGAGAAGTTCGACAGCGCGTTCGATCACCTGGAGGCCCATCACCCGCGCTGTGGTCATCTTGCCGCCGGCGATGGTGAGCAGACCCGCCGGGCTGGTGAGGATCTGGTGCTCCCGAGAAACCGAGCTCGCCGCCATGCTGCCCTCAGGCTTGACCAGAGGACGCAACCCCGCCCAGGTCGCCACCACATGCTCGAATCCCAGGTGAGCGTCCGGGATGGCGAAGTTGGCCGCCTCGAGGAGGTACTCGACGTCCTCCGGCGTGGCGGTCACGCGGTCCATGGGCCCGTCATAGTCGGTGTCCGTGGTGCCGATGTAGACGAGGTCTTCGTCCAGCGCCGGGATCGGCCATACCACCCGTCCATCCCTTGGCGAGCGCAGAAAGATCGCATGGTTGAGCGGGAAGTCTCGCTTCCTCACCACGACGTGGACTCCCTTGGTGGGTCGGAGCAGCCGCTCGCCGACACCCTGCTCGAGGAAGCGCACCCGGTCCACCCACGGCCCTGCGCTGTTGATGACCTGGCGCGCCCGGATGCTGCCGGTCTCCCCGGTAATGCGGTCGCTGATCTCGACGCCGGCGACACGCCCCCGGCTACGCACCAAGCCGGTCACCTCCATGTAGTTGGCGGCAACGGCCCCGGCCTCGACTGCGCCCTTGAGCGTGTCGATGGTTACGCGGGCGTCATCAGTCAGGAAGTCGTAATACCAGCCCCCACCCAGCAGCCCGTCAGAGCGCAGATGCGGTTCCTGTGCCAGGAGTCTGGCCCGGCCGAGCATGCGGTGGCGCCGCTTGAGCGGGCTCCCCGAGAACAGGTCGTAGAGAGTGAGCCCGGCGTTGAGCAGCCACATTCCCTCAGGGTCGCCCCGATACAGCAGGTAGATGAAGGGGCGGACATGGCAGAGGTGCGGGGCCAGGGTGAGCATCAGCTCGCGCTCTCGGCACGCCTCCCTCACCAGGCTGAACTCGTGGCTCGCCAGATACCGCACTCCGCCATGGAGGAGCTTGGTGGAGCGGCTGCTCGTGCCGGCAGCGAAGTCGTCCTTCTCAACCAGCACCACGCTGAGGCCGCGGAGCGCAGCCTCGCGGGCCGCCGAAGCCCCGGTGACCCCACCCCCGATGATCGCGATGTCGAAGACCTGCTGCTCGACGTCGCGGAGCGTGAATCTGTGCATGAAATGCCACCTCCGCACCTATAGCACCCCGCCACGGCCACGGCTGGAAACGCGGAAAGAGGTCGGGGAGAGTCTAGTAGTAGAGCAGCCTGCGTTGGCTGACAAGTGAGAAGTAGATCTTTCGGTTGCCAACAACGATCCCGGGATAGTAATGGTTCGCAGTCAGCTCGCAGGCGCGGGTACAGAAGCCGCACACGTAGATCGGGACCCCCTTCTGCAGCAGGAAATCGACCAGCTCCTTGATCTCGGGAGTCTTCTCGATCTCCTCCCTACGCACTATGTGGATACTGTCATACAGCAACCACATGGCGACGTCCACCCCGCCATCCTCCACCCAGCTTCGCGCGGTGCTGAACGGCAGCTCATCGAACTGAGGGTTGTGATGCTCAAGGACCATAAGGAACTTCGAGTTGTCTTCCATCAGTGTCTCTCCTCATGCAACATCAACCCGCAAGTGGGGCTACGACCTGGGGACTCGCCAAGCCGTAGCGCCCACCTGCCTGGGAACAAGGCTCATCCGGCCAGGACTTCGGCAACGTCCTGGATGTTGATTCCGCTCTCCTCTGCAACAGCACCAAGATTGCGCTTAGAGGCCGGATCCGTCGTCACGACCACAGGTGCCGACAGGGCAAGCTCAGCCGCCCGGCGGGCCGCCACCTGCTTCGAGAAGCCCTCGTCGAAGAACGCATACAAGGGGCCGGTCGGGTTGGCCTTGTCACGCGCGAAATAGCACTCCACCAGCTCCAAGCCATCCACCCTCTTCAGCAGGTTCCTCGGCGCGTCGAAGATGCCCAGGTATCTGCCCTGATAAGAGGAGTCATGAAGGGTCACCCTTCCGCTGAACTTCCCGCTCACACCCAGCCGATCGAGGTACTCCGTGTGATGAAGCACCTCACCTTCGATCTCGAGCCCGAGCTTCGGATACCACTCCCGAAGAGCATAGACAACGGCCGGGTTGTTGGCGACCACCGTCGTGGCACCGACCTCGCGGATGTACCCGGCATACTCCTTCGCCTTTGCCTCGGCCAACTCCCACAGGCCCAGGTCGTACAGGCCCCAACCATCCGTCCCCTTGGCCAGGGTGACGAACTCCACGCCCTGCGCCGTCAGCAGTCTCTTGATCGCGCTGGCCACCGTGACTGCTTTGGCGCGTGTGATATCGTCACATAGATAGAGCACCTTGGCTCGACCGACTGCGCCTTGGTCATCGGCCAAACCATACATGTTCCCGGACGCCGTGACATTGGCCTCGAGAGCCCTCACCCAGTCCGGTGCCTTCCCCGCATCGACCAGGTCAGCACGCGCGGGCCGATCCCATTCACCTTCGTCGATGTCGAAGAACTCTCCCGAGTTGTCTCGATTCCAAATCTGGTCGATCCTGCTGTTGAAGCTCCAGTACATCGCCTCGACCACGTCAGGGGTCCACTGGAGCCGGCCAGCGGCGACCAGCAGGGCAATCTGCGCGGCGCGGTTGGGAGTGTATTCGCGGCCGACGCAGCGGACCATCGGATCGTAGGCCCGGTAGTACACGTGATCGATAGCCGTCTCTTCCAGACGCTCGCGCATGTTGGCTATACGCACCTTGTACACCTCTCCTTAGAGCCCAAGCTTCCCAGGGTTGAGGATCCCGCTGGGATCCAGTGCCGCCTTGATCTTCCTGACCACCGGCCACGCGGTTGGGGCATCAAGATGTATCCAGGGGCCCTTGTTCACACCGATCCCGTGGTGGTGACCGATGCTGCCGTCCACCGAGAGGACCGCCTTCATCGCGGCATCCATGATCCGCCAGTACTTGCCCTCGATCTCGCGCTCGTCCTCGGCGAAAGCGCTCCAGATC
>DNAU01000044.1 GCA_003491925.1 Chloroflexota bacterium | reverse complement strand
TTGGTCTGGTACTCGGCGTACGGAGGGTAGGCGGCGACCGCCCGCTGCCACCACGCGGCCCGCTCGTCTCCGCTCAGCTCGCGGACCTCGACGTCGAACGGCACGGGGCCGTCCTGGACCATGACCTGGGTGGGGTTGGCCACCAGGTTCTGGTACCACTCCGGGTTCTCCGGGGTCCCGCCCTTGGAGGCCACGATCGCATACTGGCCGCCGTGCTCGACCCGCATCACCGCGATCTTGCGGACCTTGCCGCTCCGGTGACCGCGCATCGTGAGGATGATCACCGGCCAACCGGTGTCGCGGAGGGTGTTGGCCCGGGTGCCACCGGACGCCTCGTACTCGGCGACCTGGTCGCGGACCCACTGGGCGGGGCTGGGCTCGTACTCACCTGTGACTGGCATGGCACGAGTCTAGGCCGCGCCCCCGGTCGCGCGCCCTCCGGGGTCCCCCGCGTCGGGCCACCCGCCCCGGCGGAGCTCAGGCGTACGCCCGCGTCTGGAGATGGAAGAGCTCGGCGTCGAGGCCCTCCCGCCACCACCAGCTCGCGGTGCGAGCCGAACTCCACCAGCCGGCCGTGCTCCAGCACCGCGATCAGGTCGACCATCAGAACCGTGGAGAAGCGGTGGGAGACCAGCACGGTGACCCCGCCCACCTCCCGGCTCGCCCGCCCCGCCAAGGTCGCGCAGCGCTCGAAGAGGCGGTGCTCCGCGGAGGCGTCCAGCGCCACCGCCGGCCCGTCGAGGATCAGCAGGAGCGGGGCCCGGCGTATCAGGGCGCGGGCCAGGCCGACGATCTGCCACTGGCCCCCGGAGAGCTCGGCGCCGTGCTCGTACTCGCGGCCAACGTACCCGGAGAGGCCGCCCCTGACCACCCGCACCACCCCCTCGGCATGGGCGTCGGCCACCGCGGCGGCGACGGCCGACGGGTCGGCCAGCCGGGAGACCTCACCCAGCCCGACGCTCTCACCGAGGGTGAGCTGGACCTCCGGCCGGGGCCGCCCTCCGGCTATCGTCTCGTCGCATGGAGCGTGGGATCTCGCTGGTGTGCGGGGCGAGCGGCGGGCTTGGCCCCGCGGTCCTCGACGCCATGGCCGCGTTCGGCGATCCCGTGGTCGGGGTCGCGTCACCGCGCTCCGACCTCGAGAGCCTGTCCACGCTGAGGCCCGAGGTCCGCTGGGAGCGCGCCGACCTCTCCGACCCGGCTGAGGTCGAGGCGCTCTGGGGCCGTGTCGACGCCCTCGGCGAGGTGCGGCGGCTGGTCAACGTGACCGGCGGCTTCGCCTCCGGCACGGTGGCCGGCGGCTCGCCGGAGACGGTGCGTGAGATGCTCCGGCTGAACCTCGAGACCGCGTGGTGGTCGTGCCGCGAGGCGGCCCGCCGGATGACCTCCGCGGGCGGCGGGGCGATCGTCAACGTCGGCTCCGCGGCCGGGATCAGCCTGGGTGGCGGCGCCGCCGCCTACGCGGTCTCCAAGGCCGCGGTCCACGCCCTGACCCGGGTGCTGGCGGCCGAGCTGGCCGGCGACCGGATCCGCGTCAACGCGGTCGCGCCGGGGACCATCGACACCCCCGCCAACCGCGCCTGGATGGGCGCCGCCGACCTCGCGCGAGCGGTCTCGCCGGCGCGCGTCGCCGCGACCATCGCCGCGCTCTGCGCCAGCGGGGAGGGCCCGACCGGAACCGTGGTGGAGGTCGGCTGACCGCCCGCCCGCTGCTCAGCCGGGCTTGAACAGCATCCCGACCATGGCCGGCCCGAGCAGGATCACGAAGACGCACGGGAAGATGCAGCCCATCATCGGCAGCAGCATCAGCACCGGGGCGCGGTGACCGGCCTCCTCGGCGCGCTGCTTGCGCCTGCGCCGCATCTCCTCGGACTGGATGCGCAGCACGTTGACGACGCTCACCCCGAGCGGCTCGGCCTGGACCACCGCCCGGCAGAACTCGGTCAGCTCCTCGACGTCGTTGCGTTCGGCCATGGCCATCAGCGCCTCGCCGCGCTGGCGTCCGAGCCGGATCTCGTTGAGCAGCTTCTGGAACTCCTTGGCGAGCAGCGACTCGTCCGATTCGCCGACCCGCATGATCGCCATGTCGAGCGACAGCCCCGCCTCCATGCAGACGGTGAGCAGGTCGAGGACGCCCGCGAGCGCGATCGTGATCTCCTTCTGCCGCTTCTTGGCCTTCCGCTCCAGCGAGATGGTCGGGTACATGTACATTGCGACGACGCCGACCAGGATCAGGAGGAAGTTCTCGGGAGGCTTGAGGTTGGCGAGCTCGGCGAGGCCGAGGCAGACCGCCGCGCCCGCGACCGGGAGGATGAGACGGAGCGCCAGCAGGGTCTCCGGTCGCTGTCGCGACCCGGACTTGGCGACCAGCTTGCGCAGCTGCTGGAGCTGTCCCTCCTTGGTCCGCTTGGCGATGATGTTGCCGATCCCGCTGAGGAGCGGCAGCACCAGCCGGTCGAAGGCGGGCTGGGTGAAGTCGCCGGTCTCCAGGTCGATGTCGTAGGTGGCGGCGGTGGGCACGCTGGCGAGACGCTGCTCCAGGATGCTGCCGAGCGGTGCCGAGGGCACCATCAGCCAGACGGCCAGGAAGACCACCAGCGCGATCACCGCGCCGGCGCCGACCAGGATCACGAGGTTGCTGCTCATACCTTCACGTTCACGATCCGGCGGATGAGGCCGTAGCCGCAGAGGATCATGAAGCCGGCCAGCGCAAGCATCACCTTGCCGGGGGTCGAGTTCAGCATCGGGTCGAAGTAGGTCGGGGCGATCATCATCAAGAGCCCGGTCATGCAAAAGGGCAGGGCGATCAGCACCCACCCCGAGGCGCGCGCCTGGCCGGTGAGGGACTTGATCTCACCCTTGATCCGGATCCGCTCGCGCACCGTGAACTCGATGGTGTCGAGGATGTGCGCGAGGTTACCGCCAACCTGTGACTGGATCTGGACCGCGATGAGCAGCAGGCGGAGGTCCTCCGAGGCGTTGCGGTGGACCATCCGGCTGAGCGCCTCGTTCATGGGCAGGCCGAGCTGCACCTCGCGGGTCACCCGCCCCAGCTCCACCCCCATCGGGGCCGGGAGGTTCTTGGCCGAGAGATCGATGGCCTGCGCAAAGGTGTAGCCGGCCTTCATCGAGCCGCTGAGCTGGAGGATGGTCGGCGACAGCTGGGCGTTGAAGGCCTTGAAACGCTTCGACTGCCGGTAACGGACAAAGAGCTGCGCGCCCACGTAGCCCACCACCACCCCGATCGGGAAGACGATCACGGCTCCGAAGCGGAGGTAGAGCAGGGCGCCCACCAGCAGCGCGGCGCCGCCCGAGATCAGCATCCACTCGGTCGGGCGCACCTTGAGGTCGGCGCGGGCCAGACGGTCCGCCATGCGCGAGCCCCGATCGGTGCGCTCGAACCGGCTGCCGAAGGCCGACTGGACCACGTGGCGAAGCTGGCCGACGGGGTCGCGCGGGGCCTGCGGCTCCTTGCTGACCGGCGCTGCCACGTCGCCGAGCTGGCGGAGCCGATCGTGGAGCATCGAGTCCGCGCCCGGGAGGACGAAAACGATGACGGCCAGGAAGAGGGCGATCGCCCCGACGCCGGCCAGGAGGAGGGCGGGCGAGCTCATCTCGGATCGCTGCGGGCGGTCAGACCCTCAGCCTCCGAAGTACGAGTTCGGGGTCGCCGCCGAGATGCTCGTCGGCTGAGCGCCGATGGCCGGCACCGGCGAGGCGCCGGCGCTCGGGTAGTCGTTGGAGGAGACGATCAGGTACTGGAGGAGGTCATTGGCGTCCGCGGCAGCGGTCAGGGCGGCGGCATCCTGTCCGGAGAGCTCCACCATGAGCAGGGGTGTGGAGCTGGCGGCCGCGCCGGACGAGGCGGTCGCACCGGCGGAGGCGGCGGGCGTCGCGGCAGGGGCCCCGGAGGACTCGCCGACGGCGAGGACGAGGACCTTCTGGTAGGCCCAGTAGAGGGTCGTCCCCGTGGGGTTGTAGACCAGGATGTCGACCCGATCGAGGGCCTGGATGTACCCTCCCGTCCCCGCGCCCGTTCCGCCGCTGGCTCCGGGAGCGTAGGGGAGCGACACCGCGACGTACCCCGCGGGGAGGACCGCGGGAAGCCCGGCGGCCGCCGGCGCCGCACCGGCGGCGCTGGTCGTGACCATCGAGCTGAGGATCGGCAGCCCGGCGAAGATGGTGGTCGAGGCGTAATGGGTGGTCTGGGTGAGCGAGGCGACCGTCGCGTAGTCCGCGCCCCCGGCGGTGGTCAGCGTGGTCAGCACGTTCTGGGGGACGGGCTTGGTGGTGAGGTTGGCCGCGGTGAGCGGGTCGCCCTGGGCGATGGTCGCGCTGGCCTCGACCACGGTCACGTTCGGAACGGCAGCGGCGGTGGGGTTGGTGGAGGTCCCGGTGGGGCTCGGGGTCTTGCCCGCGTACTCCATGGCGAGGTAGAAGGCACCCGCCGCGATCAGGGCGGCAACAACGGCAACGAGAGCACGGCGGCGGCGCTGAGCACTGACAGCCAACTGTTTCCTTCCTGTCGTTCCGCGATGGGCAGCCAGCCCGGGGGCTCCGAGCCATGGGGAGACCGCACGGGCCTGACGGTCCTTGGGTGGATCCGCTTTGCAGATCGTGCGGGGACGTCAAGGTGGGCGAACGAGCGCGTCATCGAACTGTGAATGCCCTGCGGCATCTCGGGCACCCGGTGACGGACGGGTGGTTACCGGGTGCCGGGATGGACGCTCCGCCCCGCTTGGTAGCATCCGGGCGTGTCGCAGCGCGCCCGGCTCTACCTCGTCCGCCACTGCGACGTCGCCAACCCGCGCGGGGTCCTCTACGGCTACCTGCCCGGCTTCGCCCTCAGTGAGAAGGGCCTCGTCCAGGCCGAGTCGCTCGGTGGCCGCCTCGCCGGTCAGCCGATCCGGGTGATCCGGACCAGCCCCCTCGAACGGGCCCGGCAGACGGCCGGGATCATCGCCGGGCACCTCGACTCCCCCGAGGTGATCCCCGACGACGATCTGGTCGAGGCCCGTTTCAGCCTCTACCTCCAGGGTGTCCCCTACGCTCAGGTCCCGTGGCGCCGCCCGCTCTGGTGGGTGCACATGGCCTATCCCGGCCTGCTCCGGCGGGACGAGACCGTGACCGCGATGGCGGATCGGGTCGAGCGCTCCCTGCAACGCCTGCTCGACAGCTTCCCCGAGGGGAGCGGGGTCTGCGTGAGTCACGGCGACCCCATCCAGGCCTTCTGGATCCGCTACCTGGGACGCCGGCCCTGGGCGCTCCACCACCTCCAGTGCGCCAAGGGGGGCATGCTGGTCGTCGATTACGTCGACCGGCGGCTGAGCGGCGTCCACTACGTCGCCCCGCCGGCGGTGAGCGCTCCGCCGGGCGTGGCGGCCGCGGACGCGACTCCGCCCACGGGCGCCGCCCACGTCTGATCGAGGGTCAGATCCCCCCGAGCCACCCCCGCCGTGGGCGGGGCTCGTTCCTCGGAGAGCCCTCCGCGCGTGGCCGGGCTCACCCCTCCGCGAGCAGCCCCTCGGGATCGAAGACGGCGGCCAGCTCCTCCACGGAGCGGGCACCGGCGGGGCCGGCCACCTCGACGGTCACCCCGGCCGGCACCAGGCGCAGGTGGGCGGCGACGATCGCCGCCAGGCGGCCCCGGCTTCCCAGCAGCAGCGAGGTGACGTCGTAGCCGACCACGTCCTTGAGGACGGCGGCACCGGCCATGATGGCCTCGCCTCCGGGAAGGACCGCCTCGATGCCGGTGAGGCTCCGCCGCGGCAGCTCGCCCCGGGCGATCAATGCGCCGATGTGCTCCGCGCCCGGGTCCGCGCCGAGGCCGGGCACCGCCATGCCGGCGCCGGCGAGTGCCGCGCGGAGCGAGGCCAGCCTCGCCCCCGCCTCGGCCCGGACGATCCCGCGCGGGGCGTCGACGCTGACGGCGGTGAGCCCGGCGAGACTGAGGACGCTCACTCCGTCCGAGCCGGTGGCGCCGGTGCCGGAGCCGCTGCTGATGCGCAGGTGCAGGCGGTGCTCGTGGGCGATCCGCAGGACCGCGGCGACTCCCCCCGCCGAGTCGGGGACGAGGAGCGAGCCGTCGAGGAGCAGGCATCCCGCGCCCAGGGCCTCGGTCAGCGCTCGGCGGAGGCTCGCGTCCACTAGAGCGCTGGCCCGGAGGCGGCTTTCTGGTTCGGATGAAACGGGAAGTTGC
>DNAU01000085.1:6000-6969 GCA_003491925.1 Chloroflexota bacterium | reverse complement strand
GCCTCTTGCCTGCGAAGGAGTGGTACTCCACGAAGATGTTCTCCACCATCCCGAGGTGGTCCTCTGCCTCCTCCAGAACATCCATCTCTGCACCTTCAACGTCGAGCTTTAGCATCTCGACCTTGCCGAGTCGCAGCAGAAGCTCGCTCAGCCGGGTGGTCTGGACCGTGATGGAGTCGGCCACCACCTCGTCTCCCTGAATGAGCCGCCCTGCATCGGCTCCTTCAGACCAGAAGGCGGCAGCCAGCCCGGTGCCGAGTGCCCTCTGGTGGATCTCAGCGCCTTCGAGGAAGCGGGTGTTCCAGCGCAGGACTTCAAAGACACCGGGATCGGGTTCAAAGGCGACCACCCGCGCCTTTGGCCAACGCGCCAGCCACCAGATCGAAGCAAGGCCGATATTCGCCCCACCGTCCACGATAGTTGGAGATGGGGTATCGCACGGGAAGTCATAGCATTCCCAGAGGAAGATCTCCTCGTACTGGGAAGCGAAAGAGGGTCCATCAACCAGGCGGAGGGGCGGCTTGAACAGGTCCGTGGTCGCAGGTTCTCCCCGCCGAAGCGCTCGCAACCTGGCGAGCTCGACATGAATCTGGCGTTTGCTAGGCCCCCTTACCCTCGTTGAGTGCGCTCTCCCCCCTTGAGAATCCCCCGCAGCGGCCGCCCCTTTCGTCACCTTCCCACCGAGCACGCCTCGCCACCCCCGTGGATCATGCACCGGACCACAGTCAACTCGCCCCACACCGTCCGACGGCGACACTCGCGCCGACAACCGCCAGTCAGTATACCGAGGGTCTCGGAGATCGGGCTTCGGGGGGCACTAACCTCGATCTGCCAGTTGGGGCGGGTGATGAAGGATTCGGGGGTAGTTGCGGCATCGCTTGGGGTGTCAGGACGCGGCCGTTTTGTGCAGCGAACCGGGTGAGTCGATCCTTTGAGCGCGGGCGGTGGTCAAGTCCCATCTCGTGGTGT
>DNAU01000085.1:0-5951 GCA_003491925.1 Chloroflexota bacterium | reverse complement strand
TGTGAATTGGGTGGAGCTCTCGCGAGGTCGATGAGCTAAGCAGCGAAGCCCTCCGTGAGCGGGTTGGTGAGCAGCGGGGGGCCATCGGGGTGGAGCAGCCGGGCCATGCTGTGCTGGCTGAAGAGGCGGCGGTCGTCCTGCCATTCGTCGTGCTGGTCCTGGACCACGGCGGTGGCCAGGCGGAGGAGGCTCGCGGTGTTGGGGAAGATGCCCACCACCTTGGCCCGGCGGTCGATCTCGGCGTTCAGCCTCTCGATGGCGTTGGTGCTCGAGATCGAGCGCCAGTGGTCGGCCGGGAAGGCCATGTAGGCGAGCACGTCGGCCTCGGCCTTGCGGAGCAGCTCCGCCGCCTTGGAGAAGCGGGGCTCCAGCAGCTGAAGGGCGTGGCTCACCGCCTCGTGGGCGGTCTCTGAGGTGGGCTGGCTGAAGATGGTCCGGGTCAGCGCCAGCACTGCCGGGGCGTGGGTCGCGGGCACCGCGGCGCCGATGTTGCGGAGGAAGTGAACGCGGCAGCGCTGCCAGGTGGTCCCGGCGAAGCACTGGGCCAGGGCGCTGCGGAGGCCCTCGTGGGCGTCGGAGATGACCAGCTGGATCCCGCCCAGGCCACGGCGGATCAGGCTGCGGCAGAACTCCAGCCAGAAGGCCTCGGTCTCGGCCGCCCCGGACATCAGTCCCAGCACGCTCTTCTCGCCGGTCTCCCGGACCCCCACCGCGATCACCGTGGCCTGGCTGACGATCCGGCCGGCCTGGCGGACCTTGTGGTGGGTGGCGTCGAACCAGACATACGGATAGGCGGCGTCATCGAGGGGCCGCTCCCGGAAGGCGGCCAGCTCCTCGTCGAGGAGGGCGCAGATCCGGCTCACCTCGCTCTTGCTGATCTGGCAGCCGCCCAGTGCCTCCATGAGGGCGTCGACCTTGCGCGTGCTGATCCCCTGCACGTACGCCTCCTGGATCACCGCCAGCAGGGCCCGGTCGATGCGCCGGCGGGGCTCCAGCAGGGTGGGGAAGAAGCTGCCCATCCGCAGCTTGGGGATCTGGAGCTCGAGACGGCCCATCCCGGTGTCCAGCGGCTTGGGGCGGTGGCCGTTGCGGTGGGTCGCCCGATCGGCGGCGCGCTCGTACGGGTCGGCGCCGATCACCGCGCTGGCCTCCAGCTCGATCAGGCGCTGGATGCCGTGTTCGAGGATCAGGCGCAGCTGGTCACGATCGGCGAGGGCCAGTTGGTCGAAGAGTTCCTGGTCTGTCATCCTGGGGTGGGCCATTCGTGGATCTCCTTGAAGGTTGAGCACTCCAAAGAGAACCCCACGGTGGCCTTCTCTGTCTACCCGGTCAGATCGGGTCCGGAGAAGGCCTCAATTTCCACCACGGTACGGGACATAACTCGGGCGGTAGCGTAGCGCGGGCCTACCGTGAGGGCAGCGGCGGGGTCGGCCGGGCTATCTGTGCGGAGTCGGCGTCAGGCGGCGGGGAGGACGCGCGCATTCGCTCGAATGCTGAACCCAGCAGCCCCGCCCAGGGTCAGCAGCGCTACAAACGCAGGTACGTACACCCGCCCAGATCACGATCCTGAAGTTCAGCTCAGGCGGATTGGGCCCTTCTGGCAGAGATGAGAAGATTCTTGCCGACCCAGCGGCTAACGAGCAGATCGAACGTTCGGCTCAGTCTGAAAACGTAACGGTCGTACCATCTGACCGCTCGCCAACTAATGACGCCCGCGCCGCGATCGGTCAGCTTGTATGCCAAGGAGGCGAGGAAGCCAATGCAGTCCACGTAGACGGCACGATCGACTGCGAAACCCGCCGCCCGACACTTGACCCTCAGGGACCGCAGTCTGTAACGACGGTAGTGGCCTATGTGGCGATCCATACTGCTATACAAGACAGGAAATGCAGGGACGTAGACAAGGATCCTACCGCCCGGGCGCAGCTTGCGATGCCACAACTCGAGGCAGTGAACATCATCCTCGATATGCTCTAGCACGTCAAACGCGTAGATGAAGTCGATGCTCGAGTCCGGCACCACATCCAGACTTGCGGCAACAGGTAACCCGTGTTCTCTGAGCATGGACTTGAACAATGGGTCCACTTCGACGCACAACACGCGGTGCCCAGCTTCGACCAGTGGGATGGCAAATACTCCTGCCCCCGCGCCGAAGTGCACGATCTGCGAAGCACCAGCCGCATAGGAGGAAATCCACTTGAGTAGGAGCCTATTGTACTGATATGCATGTTTCATTACTTCAAGGTTCTCTCGACCCGTGTATACCGAGCCAGCGACATCAGCAGCGTCCTCTGCACTGAAGGGGGCTCCCTGATCGACGTCATCCACAGTCAACTCCCCTCAACACCCCGGACTCTGGGGAAAGAGGTCCGCCACACAGCTACCATAACGCGACTGCGCCGGTGCGGGCGAATGGACACCCCACTGCGCGCCCGCGCCTGCCCAATCATCGCCCAGCCCGTATGAGCATCGACTGCACTCCATACCAGGCAGCCACACCCCCGCTGACTTGAGATGGTGGCCCTAGGACTGCCACGAACAGCTGCCTTACGACCGCTGGATACGTTCCGATCGGAGTCCAGAGCACGGTACCGACATGGTTGGATTGCAGGAAGACGCGTGTTTGACCGATAAGATCCGGTCCATAGCTCGGCACTGGTCCTGTTGGGTAAGGCGGACCTCCCGTCACCTCACTAAACAAGAATCTCTCCACAGCCGCGGGTTGCAACACATCCGGGAAGTCCATCGCCGCCCCCGTTGGACTCGCAAACAGACTGTATCCGCCCACGATCTGAAACCGCATCCCCGCCATGGCCTGCCAGAGCATCGGCTGCACCTCTTCTACCGATGGGTATGGGGAAACTAGCACTACACCCCCTGCCGGAATGTGATCCACGGCGCTGGAAGTAAAGTATGCGGGCACCCCTGTTGGTGCCGTGGCATATGGCCACCGCGGAATCCACCCGACCACCGCAAGGGCTGCGGCTAGGCTCGTGAGAGCCAGCCACATATACCGCCTTCCATTGGCCGCATGTACGACGACGCCGACCGCGTCCTTCCGCCCGCAGAGCATGCGGAGACGCCTAGCATCATGAACATGGTCCACCCCAACAGCCACGAGCATCGCTGCAAAGAGGTCCACGTATAACGAAAAGCGCACGGTCAATACGTTGTCCAAGAGCGGCGCCTGCTGGAGTAGCGCGAAAGGTAGAGGGAACCCAGTGCTCGCGTTGTCTACCACAAGCTGCGGACCCAAGGACGCGACATAGCACACCAGCATCACCACGGCGCAGAAGCGCATCCGGATCGATCGCCAGAAGCGCCCAAAGAGCATGATCAGCAGAATCAACATCGGGATGCCCAAGTAGGAGCCGTTCTCGATCACGTTGCCGTGCACCAGCTTGTCTCCAAAGGTGGCTATGCCGGCCGGCACGATCAATTGCGACGAAGTCGGCACGATCACGCCGAGGAGGTCGGCGCTTAGACCACCGCTGAAGGCGGGTCCAGTGTAGTGATAGGGACCCGCCAACATCACCCAGACAGGGGCACCGAGGCACACTCCGACCACGCAGACGGCGATGACGATCGGAGCTAGCGCTCGCTGCAGTGTCACCCGCACCGCTCCCGGTCGCATCGCAGCCGCCACCGCTGCACCGACGATCATCACGATAACCGCAGTTGCAAGGACCTCGGCGTCCACGAAGAACTGTGCCACCATCAAAACCCCCAGCGCGACCCCCCATCGCCTCTTCCCGGCGACGGCCTCCACGAGGGCGAGGAAGATAAGCGGCGGGAAAGGAACGAAGGCTAGGTTCAAATGGCCTGCGCTCTGCCCAACCATATAGGGGGAGAAACCGTACACCGCACCAGCGGCAATCGCTGCCGGCGGCCAAGCCACCCACCGGCGGGCCAAGACAAACATCGCTCCTGCTGATAGGGGGAACGCGAGCCAAAGGAGCAGGTTGACGCTCGCCACCGGACCCAGAGTCAGCGTGATCGGAGCGGAGAGAATGCCCAGAAACGAAGCCACGGTGTTCTGCAGGAGATCCGTGCCTGTGGGGAAGTTCAGCGCAGTGGTGTAGAAGGGGCTCTGGAGATGGACCATCGCATGTGGCGTCCACGCGAGGAACCAGGTCATCGCCGTCAGATCTCCCTGACGCGTGAGGCCGGGATCACCGGGGAATGCGGGCCAGTTTGCCCCCAGACCCGCTACGGCGTAAATGCAAAGTGCAGCTACCATCCACCAGCTGGAGCGGCGCTCCCTCACGCCCTGCACTGCCCATTGTGTCGCTGAGCCGTCCTGCACTCTATGGCCCACCAGGGGCCCCCCTGGGGAGACCCGTATGTTCCATACCTCAACACTGCGGGCACTAATCCCCGCCCCCTGCGGTTGCTATTCTGGGTCCCACGGCCCGCCAATACACGGTGACCCAGGTACCATCAGGCAGTCGCAGCCGCCACACGGGCTGAAACCCTGACTCACGCGCCGTCTGCGCGGCGTCCACGTCAGGCACCAGCGTGAAACTGGTTGCCTCGGCCCCTGAGACAGCAACGAGGAAGTTAGGTATGCCGTATTCGGGCGCCGACAATTGCTGGACGAAACTCACCCTCACTTGCTGCGGATCAAGAAAGACTCCGACCGGAAGGACACGGCCATCGTGGGCCTGCTCCTCCAGTTGAACGGTGTTGGTATTGAACAGCGGTCCTTCCGTCGCGAAGAACACAACCGGAAGGTATCCGCGAGCCGCCGCGTAGCTGTAGATGAAGGCGTCGGCTTGCCACGAATCCGTCATCCAAGGCTCTCCGGCTACCCCCGACATGGCGAGGCCCCTTCCCTCGAACTCTGACACATACTGCGCTATGATGGAGTAGGAAGACTCCACCACCACGGAGTCGGACCGTGTTCCAGCTGTGACGGTCATCAGCGGAACGGCAGTGCTGGTCACAATCACTAGCGTCGTAGCCGACGTCACCGCGACGAATGCTGGCACGCCCCTTCTGATGATCCTGGACATCCATCGGTGGGTGACCGATCTCCACCCGGCAAGCGCCAGCACCACCATGAGCGGGACGAGCGGAAGCTCGAAACCCTCACCCGCGTTCGAGGTGCTGCAGAGGACTGCAAGGCTTCCGGCCATTATCAGGGCGATCTGCCCCGCCGGCCCGAACACGACACCCCATCCGTCTCCGCCAGATCGACGGCGTCCTCTCACTGTCGACCACCCTCCGATGGCGATCCCAAAGAGCACCACGGCGCCGAGCGGCAGGTACAAGTCCTTGGACAGAAGATAGTCGAGTCGTAGCGGTAAGGATCCAATCAGTGGAAACATGACCCCGCGTTGATAGGTGCCCGCAATGTGGCCGTATGCGTACTGGGTCAGGTACTCGAGCACGTATCGCCACTGGGCTGAGTACCAAACAGCGGCCAAGAGCGAGCCGACAATCGGCGCTACCAGGAAGCCGCCGAGTCTCCGCCAGCGGTCCGTCGACTCCGCCACGACTGCAAGCGCCCCAACGAGCCAGATCACGCCGATGAAGGGCACCATCATGGTCCGGGCAAGCATGGTGAGTCCACTCAACGCGCCCGCGAGTACCAGGAAGCGGGTATCACGGCCATTCCTTGCCGACAGCTGCGCAGCCACCGCGGCAGCGAGCATCGCGGTCGCCGCCACTGCGAACATGAAGCTACGCGATTCATTGACCACGCCGGCGCTGGATGCTACTGCCACGGCTGCGAGTACGGACCACCACCGCGGCAAGACCCGTCGCGCGAGCCAGTAGGTCGCGAAAGCGACCGCAACATAGAACACCTGCAGGCTGATGAGCAGCTTGAGGAGATCCGCGTGCACGAAGGGATAGGCAAGGCTAGCGACGACCGGTACGAGGGGAGCCTGTATGTCAGGGGTGCGAATGGCTGACAACAATCCGCCAGGTCCCCCGTGCAAGAGAGC
>DNAU01000294.1:18595-18935 GCA_003491925.1 Chloroflexota bacterium | reverse complement strand
CCGCGACCGCGGCGGCGACGCAGAGCAACGCACCTTCGCTCATCCCCTTGGCGCCGTAAGGGCCGGGACCATCGGCGTTCTCGATGACGTCGCTCTGCAAGTCCAGGGGCAGGTCCATGCTAGTCGGGATCCGGTAGTCGATGGCCCCGAGATTCTTGATCCGTCCGGACTCATCGAAGATGTAATGCTCCATGAGGGTGTGGCCCAGGCCCTGGATCGCCGCGCCCTCATCCTGCCCGCGGACCTGGAGCGGGTTGATCGCTTTCCCCACGTCGGAGACGGTGACGTAGCGCGCCACGACGACTTCGCCGGTGCCCTCGTCGACCTCCACCTCGACGGC
>DNAU01000294.1:698-18549 GCA_003491925.1 Chloroflexota bacterium | reverse complement strand
GTGCAGTTGAACTCGTAAAACGCGGCGCTTCCGCCCAGCACATGGCCAGGCTGGGCCTCCTTGCGACTCTCGCCGTTGCCGATCACCTCGCCGCCGAGGCTTCCCAACCCTGGCTTCAGGATCGCTGTGATCGGGACGGGGCCGTCCGGCAGCTGGACCATGCCGTGCTCGACGACGATCGCTGTCTCGCTGATCCCGTGGATTCGAGCGGCCATGGCCCTCACCTTGGTCTGGATCTCCCGGCAGGCGCCGATGACGGCGTTTCCCATCAGCACCGTCGAGCGGCTCGCCGATGTCTGCTGGTCGTAGGGGACGACCGCCGTATCGCCCATCACGATGGCGATCCGATCGATCGGGACGCCGNNCGAGCTCCTCGGCCGTGATCTGGGCGAAGAGGGTGCGGGATCCTTGGCCCATGTCGGATGTGCCGGCGGAGACGATGGCGCTGCCATCGGCGAGCAGCCGGACCGTCGAGTAGGAGAGACCGGTGGTCGGCCCGGACTTGATGCCGACGGCGATGCCCCGTCCGCAGCCCGCCGGCAGCGGCTTCCCCCAGCCGATCAGCTCGGCGGCCCGGCGGACCGTCTGCTCCCACTCGCCGTCGACGGGGGTGTCGCCGGGGATGAACGCCTCGCCCCGGCGGGCGAGGTTGCGGAGGCGAAGCTCCACGGGGTCGATCCCCAGTTCCCGCGCCGCCTCGTTCATATTCGACTCGACCGCCCAGTTCGGCTGGGGCGTTCCGAAGCCACGAAAGGCGCAGGAAGGGGTGGTGTGGGAGAGGATGCCCCGCGCCACGATCCGCGCGGCCGGGACGCGATACGGGCCGTTGGAGCTGTAGCTGCCCTTGCTCACCGTCCGATCCGCGATGTCCGCATACGCTCCCAGCAGGTAGTTCACATCGATCTCGCGGAAGGTGATCGCGCCGTCCGAACGGAATCCGGTCCGAACCCTGATTTCGGCCGAGTTGCGCCGCACCGCCTGGAAGGTCTCCTCGAGGGTGAGGATGAGCCGGACCGGCCGGCCGGTCCGGAGCGCCATGAAGGCGACGAGCGGCTCGAATTTCGCCATCTGCTTGCCGCCGAAGGCGCCGCCCGGATCGGGAGCGATCACCCGAACCCTGGCGAGCGGCAGGCGGAGGATCTGGGCCATGATCTTCTGGAGCCAGTAGGGGTGCTGGATCGAGCTCCAGATCACCACCCCATCGCCATCGGGGGCGGCCATGAACCCGTGGGGCTCGATGGCGAAGTGGGTCACCATCGGAAAGGTGTAGGTGCCCTCGACGACGAGGTCACTCGACACCCCAGCGATCTCCCCCCAGCCGAAGCGGTGCTCGCGCAGGACGTTGGTCCGGGCGCGCGGGTCCCCCGGGCGGAGCGCGGGGTCCTGGACCAGCGGGGCGTCCGGCGCCAAGGCTGCGGCGACGCTCACGACGTGGGGCAGCTCCAGGTAGTCGACCCGCACCAGCCGGGCGCCCTCCTCGGCGGCATCCTCGTTGTCGGCGGCGACCGCCGCCACCGGTTCGCCGTGGTACTTGGTCTCGTCCACGGCGAGCACCGGCCGGTCCTGGAACTGGGGGCCAAACCGGGGCATCGGCTGGGGCAGGTTTGCCGCCGTCAGCACCAGCCGGACCCCGGGGACCCGCTCGGCGGCGCTCGGGTCGACGCTCCGGATGCGGGCATGGGCGCAGGGAAGGGTGACCAGCTTGACGTGGAGCACGTCCGCCAGGCGGATGTCACCGACGTACTGGTAGGCGCCGGTGACGCGCGCCAGCCCGCCAACGCGCTCTGCGGGCACCCCGATCTGCCCGCTCACCGATCCGCCAGGTCGGCGGCCGCGAGCACCGCCTCGACGATCTGGTAGTAGCAGCCGCACCGGCAGAGGTTGCCGCCCATCCCCTCCTGGATCTCGACCTCGGTGGGGTGCCGGATCCGCTTCAGCAGGTCGCGGGCGGCCATGACCTGGCCGGGGGTGCAGTAGCCGCACTGGGAGGCACCCTTCTCGAGGAAGGCCCGCTGCAGCGGGATCAGAGAGCCGTCCGCGGCCAGTCCCTCGATGGTGACGAGCTCGGCGCCGTCGGCCTCGGCGGCGAGCACCAGGCAGGAGTCGACGACCCGGCCATTCAGGCTCACCGTGCACGCTCCGCACTCACCGACCAGGCAGCAGGACTTGGTTCCGGTCAGGCCCAGGTCATCGCGAAGCAGAGTGAGCAGCGACTGATGCGGCGATGCTTCGAGCACGCGCTGACGTCCGTTCACCGTGAGCTCAATGTGGACGGCGCCGCCCGGCTCAGTCACGGAAGAGCCCCATTCGCCGCCCCCTCGGTACGGCCCTGACCGCTCGCCCGCGGAGCGGGCCACACAGCGGATTGCTCGACGAAAAGGTTGTCGAACATCGAACCCACGACGGTGAAGTGATCGTGAATGGCCTGCTCGGCCGATACGGCGTCCCGGGCACGGAGCGCCGCGAGGATCGGCACGTGAAGACCGGAGATCCTGTCGGCGTCGACCCCGGGAAGGATGTAGGTGATGTGGGTCCGGGACACCGGCTCCAGGAAGCGCCACAGGCGTTGGAGCACCTGGTTTCCCGATAGGGCGACGATCCGGCTGTGGAAGGCCACATCGACCCGCGCCTGCTCATTCTCGTCGCCGGCTCGGGCGGCCTCCTGCATGGCGCTGACGAAACCCTCCAGGTCAAGGAGGTCGGCGTCCGACAGCCGGGGCATGGCCAGTCGAGCCCCGAACGACTCGAGCACGGCTCGAAGGTCGTAGGCCTCGAGCAGTTCCGCCTTGTGCGGCTGCCGGACGCGTGCTCCCTGGTATGGGGTGGTGTCGATCAGGCCGAGCGCTTCAAGATCCCGCAACGCCTCTCTGACAGGACCCTGGCTCACGCCAAGGTGCCGCGCCACCCGGGTCTCGATGATCCGAGACCCAGGGGGGAACTCACCGGCCAGGATCGCCGTCAGTAGGTAATCCTTGACCTGATCGCTCAGAACGTTGCGGACGATCATCGGCGCTCGGCGCATCGACTTTGCCTCAGACCCCGAACAGGTCGCTCTTGGCGGGCTTGGCGGCCTTCTCCAGGATTTCGACGAGGCCGGTCGTTCCGTTGACCCGGATCCGGTCCCCGTTGCTGATCTCCTGGGTTGCGACCGACGTCCCGACCACGGCGGGGATGCCGAACTCACGCGAGAGCACGGCCGGGTGCGAGACGGTGCCGCCGGCGTCGGTCACCAGACCGACGATCTTGGTGAAGAGCACGACCCAGGCCGGGTTGGTCATCTGGCAGACGAGGATATCGCCGCCGCGGACCTCATCGAACTGGTCCTCGTGGAGGACCACCCGAGCCACGCCCTCGACCACGCCCGGCGAGCCGCCCAAACCGGAGACCTGGCCGGCGACCGCGTCCGCCTTGCGGTTGAACTTCTCGGGGAAGCCCCACAGGTTGAGGTAGGGGAAGTCCAGCTGGGACTGGGTGACGGTCCCGATCCAGTCCCGGGGCCGGAAGCTATACGCCTTCTCCCGCGCCGCCTTGGCCTTGGCCACCAATGCACGGGCGTCCATGGCCTTCGGATCACCCATGAACTGCCGCAAGTCGTTGTACCGCAAGAAGATCACGTCGTCTGGGGAATCCAGAACGCCTTCGGCGACGAGCTTCTTGCCGATCGCGATGAGCACCAGGCGGACGTGGGCGTTGGCGCCCTGGTCGATGTAGAAGTGGTGGTCCGGCGTGAGCGGGGCCATCTTGAGGTTGATGTTGTTGGCCACCCGCATCTCCTCGAGCGCCTCACCCTTGAGGCCCTCCAGGATCTCCTTGGCAGCCGCCGCGATGTCATCGGACAGAACCTTGATCGTCTTCGGGTAATCGTACTTGGTCTCGATGTAGCCACGGACCAGCTCGATCACCGGCTCCATGTGCTCATACACGGTCGGGAAGACGAACTCGTGGCTCCAGACCGCGTGCCAGCCGAATTCCTTCTGGTAGGGGACGACCCGTTCCTCGATGAACTTCCGGCCCCGCTCGGTGCCCTTCAACGCGGCGATGATCTCGCCGGCGGTCTCGTACTTGAACGCGGCCGTCAGCGTGGGGTCGGCGTTGGCCTCCTCCTTCATCTTCCACAGGGCTTCGATCGAGTCCCAGTTGCGATCCTTGGCCGAGTTCTGAAGCCGGCCGAGGAGCGCCTCGTCGATCTTGCCGTGGGTCTTCTCCATGACCGCCCGCAGGTTGAGAGTCGCGGAGAGCTGCGCGAAGTTGAGCATCCAGTGGATCTTCCAGTGGCGATCGTGCATGTCGATCGCGTCCTCGAGCAGGCAGGCCAGCTCCATCAGGGTGAGCTTGTCCTGCTTGTCGAGCATGCCCTCGAGATAGTCGAAGTTACGCTTCATCTCGGGGACGAGCCGCCCGTACCACCAATCCGCGAACTCCTCACCATAGGTGGGCAGCACCGCGCCGAGGTAGACCCCGATCTTCTTGGCGTAGTCGGGGTCGAGGGGCACCACGGCGCCGTAGCGAGCCCCCAGCTCCATGCCATCGATCTTGAAGCTGGCGTCGGCCGGGATGGCTGCCGTGTAGAGATAGCCGTTGACGTTCTTGGCGAGCCAGTCGGTCGCGAACGGCGTCCCGAAACGCCGGAACATGTGGTCGCACGACTGCGTCCAGAGACCGATGTCCTCATGCATCGGGCTCAGCGGGTGCGGGTTGTGCAGGTCGTCATAGACCCAGAAGAGGTGCTTCTCCAGCTCCTGGTCCCAGGTGACCGGGAACTTCTCGTCGCCGAGAAACTGGCCGAGAATCTCCTCTTTGAAGACGGGATCCTCGGCCTTCTGCTCGGTTGTGCTCATGGACATGACCTCCGAATGTTGGACATCCTCATCCTCAAAACTCTCAAACGCGCGTCGTGGCAGCCGGCTTCGGCGCGACGGGCCGTGGGAAGGTGATGGTCACGTTGAACCAGCCGATGATCCAGCCCAGGTAGCCGCCGGCCAGCGCGTAGGCTCCCGCCATGAGAACCAGCACGTAAGCGTTGGTGGTGAAGGCTGGGTGGGCACCGACGAAGTAAACGGCCAGCAGCATCGAGAGTCCGTTGAAGTAGGGCAGCGATCCGATCTGGAAGACCTTGAAGTAACGCATGGCGAAGACCATCGCCGAGACGCCGACGAACAGAGCGATATACAGTGAAAACACCGCAGCCCCGGTTATGAAGGTGGCTAACCAAGTGTAAAGGAGGATCATTGCCACGCCCCACAAGGCACCGCTGGTGTAGGCGGGGATGATGGTCGTGATGTTGCCCGCCTTCGCCCCGAGCGCGAAGTACTCCGCCCACACGATGAACGCGACCCAGAGGGGCAGGCTGTACTGGCCAAAGTACAGGCCCAGGGGCAGGATGACCATCACGGTGATGGAGACCGCGAGCCAGAACGGGATCGTGTCCTTGGTCTTGGCCGTCTCCAGCTGAACTTCCGCGGTTTGATCGAGTGCCATTTACCTACTCTCCTTGGTGAGGTCGGAGCGGCCGGCTTGGACAGTCTCCAAGGTCTCGGCCCCCGCAACGCAGCAACCCGGGCGGTGATGGCCGCCGCCAGCCGCAGCCAAACCTTCTGACCCCTTTTCTCTACATCGCGTCCCCCGTGGCCTTCGTGTTCCTGCCGGCCGGGCCCGGCCCCGCCGCGCCGCGAGTATTGGCACCTTGGGAGGCCGTCAGGTAGGGCCATCTGGCCTTATCCTCGATGATACTTTGTCCTCTAATCGATGATCGATAATCCTTGGTCGATGATCAATGACCCGGCCTTCGAGGGACCTTTGGCCCTTTCGTCGCCCCACGGATCCCCCCGATGCTTCGTGTCGACCGTACTGCCCGCTGCTGGGAATGACGGGTTAGGCGTGATCAAACTGCGTAGCAAGGGAGCTGGCCGATCGTGAGCGTCCACGCCGACGAGGTATTGGTCCACCGACCGGGAGAGGGTCCCAGGGTGTCTTCGCTTGTCCCTGAAGGGGACGCCGGGAGCCGCGATGGCCCGCCCAGCGCGCCGGTCCACGCCGCCTACGCGCACGTCTATGCCATCGATCGCGCGCCCGCGCTGCCCCCTGCCGAGCTCACCCAGCTGCTCGGCGGCAAGGCGGCCAACCTCGTGGTCATGGC
Organism: Chloroflexota bacterium; assembly: GCA_003491925.1. GTDB lineage: Bacteria > Chloroflexota > Dormibacteria > Aeolococcales > Aeolococcaceae > Changshengia. The sequence goes on along the minus strand of DNAU01000294.1, from coordinate 12,413 downwards.
CACCGAGCTCCGCCTTCCCGTCCCGCCCGCCTTCGCGATCACCACCACCGTCTGCAAGACCTTTCTGAGAGACGGCTGGCCGGACGACCTCGACGCGCAGCTCGAGACCCACGTCCACCGCCTCGACGAGCAGACCGGGCGGCGATTCGGGGACCCTGGCGATCCCCTGCTCGTGAGCGTGCGCTCGGGAGCGCCGATATCGATGCCCGGGATGATGGACACGATCCTCAACCTGGGGCTCAACGAGGCCACGGCGAGGGGCCTGGGGGCCCTGACCGGGGATCCGGCATTCGCCGCCGACTGCCTGCGCCGGTTTCGTGAGATGTACCAGGAGATCGTTGGCGCCGATCCGCCCGACGATCCCTGGGCGCAGCTCCGGGGCGCTGTCCAGGCCGTCTTCGAATCGTGGAACAGTGATCGGGCCCGCGCCTACCGGAGTCATGAGCACATCCCCGACGACCTCGGAACCGCCGTCACCGTCCAGGCGATGGTCTTCGGCAACCGGGGCAGCGATTCGGGCACCGGGGTGCTCTTCACCCGCAACCCCGCGACCGGCGAGCAGGACCTCTACGGAGATGTGATGTTCAAGGCCCAGGGCGAGGACGTGGTGGCCGGCACCCACAAGCCAGACTCCCTGAGCGTCCTCGACGAGCGCCTGCCCCAGGCCGGCGCCGAGCTCCGGCGATACGCCGCCACGCTGGAGCGCCATTACCGCGACCTCTGCGACATCGAGTTCACCATCGAGCGGGGCAAGCTCTGGATGCTCCAGGTCCGGGTTGGCAAGCGGAGCCCCTGGGCGGCCCTGCGCATGGCCGTGGAGATGGCGGAGGACCCGGACTTCCCCCTCACGCGGGAAGAGGCGGTGCGGCGGGTCGCCCACCACCTGGTAAACCCGCCGCGGGTGTTCATCCGCGAGCCGGGGGTCACCACGCTGCTGACGACCGGTCTTCCCGCCTCCCCCGGCGTCGCATGCGGGGAGATCGCGACCACCTCCGAGGCGGCCGAGATCGCCGCCAACGCGGGCCGGCCCGTGATCCTGGTCCGCCCCGAGACCTCCCCGGAGGACGTCCGCGGCATGGCGAAGTCCGCCGGCATCCTCACCTCCCGGGGCGGGCTCGCCAGCCACGCCGCCGTGGTGGCTCGTGGCTGGGGCATCCCCGCCGTGGTCGGCGCAGCCGGGGTCACAGCGGGCGACGGAGAGGTGACGATCGCCGGCCGCCATCTGCTCACGGGGGAGCGGATCACGATCGACGGCAGCAGCGGGGAAGTGTATGCGGGCGACGTGGCCGGGAGCTCGCTGATCGCCCCCGAAGCGGCCACCTTGCTCGACTGGGCCGGCCAGCTGGGCATCGAGATTGGCGGACCCGAGAGCGGGGCTGAGAGCGAGGTCGAGACGGCGGCGGCGGAGCCGGCCCTCGCCACCCTCACCAACGACGAGGTCCTCAAGGTCCTCCTCATCAAGGGGGTGGCCGCCACCGACCAGGTCGCGCTGAACCTGGACTGCGACCCGGAGACCGTTCAGGCCGCGGTGAACCAGCTCGGTGCGGACGGACTGGTGGTGGCCGTCAGCGGCGGCCACCGGCTCAGCGCAGAGGGGAAGCTCCAGGCGCTCGCCGCCTTCGATGCCGATCGGGAGCTTGTCGGAGCGGATCGGCTGGTCGACCTGCTCGGCTCCTTCCACGGGCTGGACCTGCGAATGAAGGACACGGTGACCGCCTGGCAGCTCCGCGCCGGAGGCGATGAGCCGGTGTTCAACGACCACAGCGACGCCACCTACGACAACCAGGTGCTCGAGCGTCTGGCGGCGCTCCACCGCGACGCGCTCGCCTGGATGGTCCCCTTGAGCGCCGCCCTGCACCGCTTCGGCCGCTATCACGTCCGTCTCGAACGGTCCCTGAGCGCTGCCCGGGGAGGCGATCAACGCTACGTCGCCTCACCGCGGGTGGACAGCTACCACAGTGTGTGGTTCGAGCTCCATGAGGACCTGATCCGCCTGGTCGGCCGTCGACGCTCGGACTCGGAAGAGGAGGCGGCGGCCGGGGGGTGATCGGATGACCTCTCCAGCAGACCGCCGGAACCGGCCGGGGATCCACCCCGGCACAAATGAGGAAGGGCCATGATCACACGTGTCGCGCGAGCTGAGGCGACCGTCCAGCCACTCCCGGGCCGCACCTGGTACACCTACATCGATCAGCAGAACAGCCCGGCCAAGAACGTGACCGTGGGGGTCTCCATCTATCCGGCGGGGTCGAGACCCACAGGGCACGTGCACGATACCCAGGAGGAGACCGTCTACGTCGCCTCCGGACACGGCCGTCTGGTCACGCCCGACGCCACCGCCGACCTGGAGCCAGGGGTTGCCGTGCTGATCGCCCCCGGCACCTTCCACATCACCGAGGCCGGCGAGGAGGGGCCGCTCGAGCTGGTCTGCCTGTTCTCGCCGCCCGTCGTCCCAGGCTCGTATGAGGAGAGGCGCGCCTGATGGTCATCCAGGGAGAGGCCGTGGGTGACGACGTCGCCCGTCTCGAGGAGGTCGCCCGGCGGATTCGGATCGAGATCGTCCGCACCGTCCACAAGACGGGTGTGGGCCACATGGGTGGCTCACTTTCGGAGGCCGATCTTCTCACCGCCCTCTACTTCCGCGAGCTGAAGGTGAGGCCAGAGGAGCCGGACTGGGCCGACCGGGACCGGTTCGTCCTCTCCAAGGGGCACGCGTCCGTCGGCCTCTACGCCACCCTGGCCGTGCGCGGCTACTTCCCAGTCGCCGAGCTGCTCACCTTCGATTCGCTGGGAAGTCGCCTGCAGGGTCACCCTGACATGACCCGCCTGCCGGGACTGGACATGTCCACCGGGTCCTTGGGGTTGGGTATCTCGGCCGCCGTGGGCATCGCCCTCGGCTCCAGAACGTTGGGACGGACCAACCGGACCTACGCCCTGCTCGGCGACGGTGAGTGCCAGGAGGGCTCGGTCTGGGAGGCCGCATTCGTGGCCGCACGCTACGGGCTCGACCAGCTCGTGGCCATCGTGGATCACAACCGGCTGCAGCAGTACGGCTGGCAGGGCGACACCCCCGAGCACCGGCTGCCTCCTGAGGCACCCGGGGAGCTGCGCGACAAGTGGAGCGCGTTCGGGTGGCGGGTCATCGAGATCGACGGACACCACATGGCGAGCATCCTGGATGCCCTGAGCCAGGCGCGCTCGGCCCAGGGGCGGCCGGTCGCCATCATCGCCACCACCGTCAAGGGCAAGGGTGTCTCGTTCGCCGAGGGCCGCTACGAATGGCACGTCCGCGTCCCCAACGCCGACGAGTACGCACTGGCCATGCGCGAGCTCGGCGAGACCGTCAGGGCTGGGCAGGAGGTGAGGTCATGACGCTGCCCATGGGACGGGCGATGCGCGAGGTCTTCGGCGAGACGGTCAGCGAGCTCGCCAACCAGGATCAGCGCATCGTGATGCTCGATGGCGATCTGGGCAGCTCTACGAGGGGAGAGATCTTCCAGCGCGCCCACGTTGACCGCTACTTCCAGATGGGGATCGCCGAGCAGAACATGCTGGGGGTCGCGGCCGGCATGGCCAGCGTCGGGCTGATCCCCTACATCAGCACCTTCGTTGCATTCGCGGTGATCCGTCCGCTGGACCAGATCCGGGTACTGATCGCCCAACCCCGGCTCAACGTCAAGATCACCGCCGGATACGCGGGCCTCTTCACCGGCCGCGCCGGCAAGACCCACCAGGTGGTGGACGACATCAGCATCATGCGGGCCATGCCCAACATGGTGACCCTCTCGCCAGCCGACGACACCGAGACGGCCGAGGTTCTGCGCTGGTCAGCCACCTATCAGGGGCCCGTCTACGTCCGCCTGGTCCGCGACGCCACCCAGCATCTCTTCGACTCCGGTTACACCTTCCAGTTCGGGGCAGCGGTCGCCCTGCGGGACGGATCCGACGTGACCCTGATCTCGACCGGGGCCCAGACCCCGCGGGTCGTGGACGCCGCCGAGACCCTCGCGGCCCGGGGCTTCCAGGCCGGAGTCCTCCACGTCCCCACCATCAAGCCCCTCGACGTCCAGGCCATCGTCCAGGCCGCCGAGCGCTCGAACCTCGTGGTCACGATCGAGGAGCACACCGTGATCGGAGGTCTCGGCGGGGCCATCGCCGAGACGCTCTCCGAGCACCGTCCGACCCGGCTCTTCCGAATCGGCCTCGCCGACGTCTTCGGCCAGTCAGCGAGCAACGACGATCTGCTCGAAGCATACGGGCTCTCGGCGAACCGGGTTGCCGACCGGATCAGCGCCCTGATGACCTCGGGCCCTGGACGGAGTGGACCGGCGCAGCCGATCAGCACAGAGGAGCGCGAGAGATGAGCGGGTTGGGGATCTTCGATCTCAGCGGCCGGGCGGCCGTGGTCTGGGGCGGCGGCGGAGCCATCGGTTCGGCGATCGCCGAGACGCTGGGCCGGGCCGGAGCCTCGATCACGCTTATCGACCAGGACCGGGACCGGGTGGAAGCCGCCGCCGCCAGGCTGCGCGATGTCAGCCTCGCATGCCTCGCCCTGGCCGGAGATGCGACCGATCGCGAGGACTGCGACCGGCTCGTGGGCCAGGCCGTGGACCGATTCGGGCGCCTCGACATCTGCTTCAACGCCATCGGGGGCGGCGCCGGCAAGGTTCTCCATCCCGCCGAGGACTATCCGATCGACGCTTGGGACTGGATCCTGGACCTCAATCTCCGGAGCACGCTGTACGGTACCCAGGCCGCGGTCAAGGCGATGATCCGCTGCGGACGTGGCGGCCGGGTCCTCAGCATGTCATCGGTGCGCGGCCAGCTCGGCATCAACGCCGGCTACTCCGCCTACGTGGCGGCCAAGGGGGCCATCAACGCCCTGACCCGGCAGTGGGCAACTGAGTGGGCCAAGTACAACATCACGGCCAACGCCATCGCGCCGACGTTCGTGGACACCCCCCAGGTGGCGATGCTCCTGGGCGACCCCGTGTTCAAGGCCAACCTCATCGCCCGGGTTCCGCTCGGGAGGGTCGGCAGCCCCGATGACCTGGCCGGCGCGGTGCTCTTCTTCTGCTCGGACGCGTCGTCCTTCGTCACCGGCCAGGTGCTGACCATCGACGGTGGTCTGACCGCAACTCAATAGAAGTGAGGGGGAGATCCCATGGAACAGCTCACGCCCAACGTCTTCACTGAAACGACGTTGCGCGGCTGCAATCCCAGCTTCGTGACCACCAGCGAAGGGGTGGTGGTCGTCGACACGCCGCAGCTGCCCACCCGCGCCGTGGCGATGCGCCAGCTCGCCGAGTCGCACGGTCCGATCCGCTACGTCATCAACACCGAGCATCACGTCGATCACATCTTCGGCAACTACTACTTCAAGGGGGCCGGCACCGTCGTCCACCACCAGGGGGTGTACGACAACTTCATGCTCCCCTCCCCCGACCTGGACCCCTTCGCCTACGCCGCCGAGGCCATCCCCACCGATGATCCCGACGGGCGGAGCATCTTCCCCGATCGCGACGAGTACTTCAAGGACCCCAACAAGGCCACCGTGGTCTTCACCGGGGATCTCACGCTACGGGTCGGCGGACACACCTTCCACCTGCTCCACACCCCCGGGCACACCCCCGGTCAGGTGGCGGTCCACGTCCCCGAGGAGCGGGTCGTCTTCACCGGCGATACCGTCTTCTCCGAATGCCAGACCTGGCTGATGACCTCCGATGTCCGCCAGTGGCTCGGATCCCTGGCCCGCGTGGCCGCCCTCGACGTGGACCACGTCGTCCCCGGCCATGGCCCGGTCACCACGACCCGCTACCTGGCGACCCAGCGGGCCGTGCTCATCGAGTGGGTGAACGCGGTGGCCGCGGCGGTCGCCAAGGGCTGGTCGCGCGAAGAGACCATCGAGCGGGTCGACTTCGCGGCCCGCTATCCGGTCGACATCGGCCAGGGTTACATGATGGGTCACATCCAGACCCAGAACGCGGCGTCGCTGTACGACAAGCTTGTGCGCGGGCTGGCCGGCCCGGTTCACTGATTTCCAGCGGTACACGGGAGAAACCATGACCACGGAGCACCACGTGACTGAGGAACTGTCGGTGGGACCGGCGCGCGTGAGGGTCGATTATCACGGCACCGCGCCGCGAACCCACATCCTCGAGGATCTCGACTTCTTCATCTACCGCCTGGCCGACGTCCACATCTCGTCGAATTCGAGTTTGGCGCAACCCGACATCCTCTGGAACCGCGACGCTGAGACCTCAGTCAGCTACGACGGCCACACCATGACCTTCAACGGAGAGTGGGCGCCGGGGCCCCTGCAGAAGGCGGGCGTGGCCATGCTGGCGCTGCGTCTCGAGGAGCATGGACTGCACCCCTTCCATGCGTCAGCGGTCCGCTATCGCGACCGGACCGTCATGTTCCTGGGGGGTGAGTCCAATCACGGGAAGAGCATGGCCCAGATCGAGGCATGTCGCCGCGGCGCGTCGCTGGTCTCAACCGAGACGACCGTCGTGGACGAGGCCGCTCGGGCGGTGATGGGTTCCAAGACGGTGTTCATCAAGAAGCGTGCTCAGGGAACCGAGCGCGCCGACAAGGCCTCGCCCGACCGGGCTGTGGAGATCTTCTTCGGCTCGATGCCGACCTGGGAGACCCACGAAGGGCCCTCTCAGATCGACGTCGTGGTCGTGCCGTCGATCGACGGCAACTACGAGCCGAGCCTGGCGGAGATGATCTCGTTCGAGAAGCAGTTTCAGACGCTCCACTCGGTGCAGAACTACTTCCTCCTGAACGAGCTGCTCGCGCCCGGGTGGGCCATGCCGATCCTCGACACCACTGACCTCCGCCGCGCCCGCGCGAAGTTCGTCGCCAAGTTCTCGGAGCGGCCCTACTACCTGGTCAGGGCTGCCACCCCGCAGGTGCTGATGGACCAGCTCGACGCGGTGCTCTGACAAGGGCAGGTCATGCGACCCTTTACATACGCTCGGCCCGACACCCTGAGCGAGGCGTCGGCCTTGCTCGAAGAGCACGGCCCGCTGGCGGCCGTGCTCGCCGGTGGCACCGATCTGGTGGTGGCACTCCGCAATGGCACCATCACGCCACGGCTGGTCGTCGATGTGAAGCGCGTCGCCGAGTTGACCCCGTGCATCGACATGGACGGTGTCCGGCTGAGAATCAGCGCGACCACAGCGATGGCCGACGTCGAGCGCGACGAACGGGTGAGGGCCACCTTCCCGGCCCTCGCCGATGCAGCGGCAACGGTGGGATCGGTGCAGATCCGCAACCGCGCCACGGTGGTCGGCAACATCTGCCACGCCTCACCGGCGGCCGACACGGTCCCGGCCCTCCTCATCTACGGAGCGGGGGTGAACATCTCAAGCCCTCGGGGGGCCCGCCGACTGCCGCTTTCCGAGTTCCTCGTCGGCCCTGGTCGCACGGCGCTGGAGCGTGGCGAACTGGTCACGTCGATTGACCTTCCGGTCCGGCCTCCAGGTCATGGGGAGGCGTTTGCGAAGGTGACGCGACGGCGCGGTGTTGATCTCGCAACGGTCAACCTCGCCTGCATGGTCGACACCCTGGGACGGACGCAATTCGCCTATGGCGCGGTCGGTCCACGTGCGTTCCTGGTTGCCGACGAGAGCGGGGTCCTGGCGGACCCCAGCGCTGAGGAGGCAACCAGGCAAGGCGTCCTCCGCGACCTGCTCAGCCATGCGTCGCCGATCTCCGACGTGCGCGCGAGCCGGGAGTACCGGGAGGCCATGCTCCAGGTCATGAGCCTGCGGCTGCTTCGGATCTGCCTCAGCCGTCTGGCCTCGACCTGACCGCCGCTGAGATCAGCCAACCAGGGCACCGGGTACGACGCCATCGGGTATCAGGGGCAGCGCGTACAGGCGCACCCCGCAGGCGTCCGCGATTGCGTTGGCGATCGCCGGAGCGACGCCGATGATCGGCGTCTCACCGCCACCCACCGACGGCTGGTCGGGGCGATCGCAGACGACCACCTCCACATCGGGCACATCCGAGAGTCGGGGCACCCGGTACGCGGTCAGCGAGGCGTTGAGAATCCGCCCGTCGGCGAAGTCGATCGCCTCGAAGAGAGCACCGCCCAGACCCATGATGACGGCGCCCTCGATCTGATTGGCCAGGTTGTCGGGGTTGACGACGGCCCCGCAGTCGAAGGCGGTCACGAGCCGCACGACTCGGAGCCTCCCTTCGGGCCCCACCACAACCTCGGCGGCGGTGGCGACTCGCCCGCCCTTCTCAATCCCGCCGGCGATACCCCGACCGGCTCCCGGCATCTCGGGCCTGCCGTGCCCCCAGCCGATGCGGCTCGCGACGGTGCGAAGGACATCGGAGAGACGATCGTCGTCCAGGTGACGCAGCCGGAACTCCAGCGGATCCGCGCCCAGGCGCCGGGCCATCGCGTCCATCTGCGACTCCCGAGCGAAGTTGTTGGCGGTGGCCGCCAGGGCCCGGTACGCGCCCTGGGGCAGCGGTGACGCCGCCGGCTGGTGGACGACGCGCCAGTTGGGGACACGATACGGGGTGAACAGCGCCGCCGGGCCTGAGTTGATGTTCGTCATCGACCAGGCGGAGAGCCGTCCCCCGCGATCCGATCCCGCCGCCACGTCGATAACCGCAGCGGGACGAAGGTGTCCCCAGGTGAACTCCTCGGCACGGCTCCACTGCACCTTCACCGGCCGGTCGAGCGCTCGGGCCAGCCGGGCCGCCTCGATCGCCACGGTCGCCCCGTGCTTGCCACCGAAGCCTCCCCCGAAGTCAGGAACGATGACGCGAGCGGCCTCCTCGTCCACCCCAAGGCCCTCGGCCAACTCCCGGCGCACGTTGAAGGGCGTCTGCGTGCCTGTCCACACCGTGACCCGCCCGTCTCGCCACTCAGCGAGCGCAGCGCGCGGTTCGAGGGGGGCATGGGCGATGTAGGCGGTCCGGTAGGTCGCCTCCAGGCGCACCGGCGCCACCGCAAGAGCCCGGTCTGGGTCGCCAGCCTCCTCACGCACGGGCCGCAACCAGCCCGTCCCCTCGATGGGGTGCAACCGCAGAAAAGCTTCGAGCTCAGCAAGGGACGGCTGCTCGGAGCGGTCCCAGGTCGCCTCGAGCGCCTCCACCGCAGCCCGCGCAGTCGTCGCGTCCCCGGCCACGACCCCCACGAAGCCGCCCTCACGGACCACCGTGACACCGGCGATGGCCTCGGCGCGGCGGGCCTCGAGAAAGCGCAACCTGGCGCCGTAGGCCGGGGGGCGGAGCACCACGCCGTGGAGCATCCCGGGCCGGGTGAGGTCCGACGGGAAGCGTCGCCTCCCCGACACCACCGCCAGCCCACCCTGCGCCAGCGCCGTCTTGCCCGCGGTTCGCCACCGGCCCGGCGGTGTCAACGCCACCTCGGCCAGCACCCGCTCGACGCGGCGCACCCCGAGCAGGAGGTCGGCAAAAGCGATCTGGCGCATCCGTCCGGGATTGCCGGCCATGCCATCCGCCAGGGTCACATCCGCGGCATTCAGGCCGAGCCGGTCGGCCGCCGCCTCGCAAAGAGAGTCGCGAGCGGCCGCCGCGGCGGCCCGCACCGAGGGACCCGCGTCGGGCATCGAGCGGCTGCCGAAGGTGCCGATATCGAAGGGCGAGACGTCGGTGTCGCCCATGACGAGCCGCACCGATTCGAGGGGTACGCCGAGCTCCTCGACAATCAGCAGGGCCAGCGCCGTCCTGGTCCCCTGGCCGCCCTCGACCTTGCCGATGCCCGCCGTGACCCGTCCACTGGCGGCGACATGCAGCCAGGCGGACGGGGGCGATCCCCATCCCCGCGAAACCACGCCGGCTTCGGTGGGAGGCTCCACCACGGTGACCAAACCGTCGCCGAGAATGTCGAAGAACCGGCTACCGCCGGCTGGGCCGACGTCCAAGGGCGCGTCCTGGTCAGCCTCCGGGAGAGCGCCGAGGCGCAGACCATCGACGCGGCTTCCGATCGGAGCCGCGGTGGACAACCCAGGCGGCGGTTCGGGGCGATCGGTCAGCTCGATCGCCCGGCGCACGGCGCGTCGGATCCGGGGGTAGGTGCAGCACCGGCAGATGTGCCGCTCGAGGATGCTGAGGATCTCGGTCTCATCAGGGCGCGGGGCGCGGGCCAGCAGCGTCGCGGTGGCCAGCAGCCAACCCGGAGTGCAGAACCCACACTGCATCGCTCCCACCTCGAGCCACGCCTGCTGAACAGGATGGAGCCGACCGTCCTGGGCAAGGCCCTCCACCGTGGTGATCGGCTGGCCCGCAACCTGGCTCAGCAAGGTCTGGCAAGCGGGCACCACCCGATCACCGACCCGCACCACGCAGGCGCCACAGGCGCCCTCTCCGCAGCCGAACTTGGGACCCGTGACCCCGAGATCATCGCGGAGCACCTCGAGAAGGGAGCGGGCGGGATCGAACCCGACCGAGCGCGCCACTCCATTGACGATGAGGGTCGCGCTCATCCGTTCCACCTCCCCAGCAGGCAGTGCGAGGGACACCGGACAGGCTCCGGTCGCCGCGTTCTGAGGACGAAGTCTACCGGCTCACCTCAAGAGTGGCTGGACGGCTCACACGGCCCCATACTCGAACCCGTGCGGGACCTGCTCACGACGCTCGACGACTGGGCCACGTCCAATCCCTTCATGGCTCTGGCCACCGTGGTGCGCACCGCGGGTTCGACCCCGCGATCGCCGGGAGCCCGGCTCCTCGTCAGCCGCGACGGGCGGATGGCGGGGTCGGTGAGCGGTGGCTGTCTGGAGTCCGCGGTCATCCAGGAGGCCCAGGCCACCCTCGCCGGTGAGGCTCCTCCTCGAATCCTCCGCTACGGGATCAGCGACGAGCTGGGCTGGGAGGTGGGACTGGCCTGCGGGGGAAGCATGGAGATCTTCGTCGAGACGCTGCACTGGGACGGGTCCGATCCCGCGCTCGTCGCCGTCCGAGAGGCTGTCCACGCCCACCGCCCGGTGGCGCTGCTGAGCGTCTTGACCGGTGAGCACGTCGGTGCCAGGGCCGCGTCCGACGAGGAGGCTCACCTGGTCGGCACCCTGGGCGACCCAGCCCTCAACTCGGCAGCTCTCACAGCGGCCACGAGCCGTCTGACCTCCGCGCTGCCCGGCATCGAGAACGTCTCCGGCCTCCCCGTCTTCGTCGATCCCATCGTCGCGGCCCCGCAGCTGGTCGTCGTGGGCGCGGTGGAGATCGCCATCCACCTCACACGACTGGCCAAGACTGCTGGGTACCGGACCGTTGTCATCGATCCGCGGCGTGCGTTCCTCACTGCGGGCCGGTTCCCGGATGCGGACCTGCTGATCCCCCAATGGCCCGACGAGGCCCTCCCCGCCCTCGCCCTGGGGCCACGCGACGCTGCAGTTTGCCTCGCTCACGACCCCAAGTTCGAGGATCCGGCCCTGGGCATCCTGCTCGAGAGCCGGGTCGGGTACGTCGGTGCGATCGGTAGCCGGAGCACCCACGCGAAGCGTGTCACCCGGCTGCAGGGGGAGGGCCTGGACGCATTGGCCATCGCGCGGATCCACAGCCCGGTCGGGCTTGACCTGGGCGCCGCCACCCCGCAGGAGATAGCGCTCGCCATCCTCGCCGAGGTGGTGGCGACCCGCCGGGGGCGCTCGGGGTCTGCCCTCTCCCCCACGACTCCGCCGGCTCGGTCGTGAGGCTGGAGATCCTCCGTGGCTCCGCGGTGCA
>DNAU01000294.1:0-613 GCA_003491925.1 Chloroflexota bacterium | reverse complement strand
GGGTGGGTGGGCGGGATCGGTGCTCTGTCACGACATCGTGGGCGCGGATGGCCGGCCCATGCTCCGAAAGGGCCACCGTCTCGCCCCTGCCGACTCGGAGGCCCTGTCCCAAGCCGCTCCGTTGGAACTCCACGTCGTCTGGCTGGGGGAAGGAGATGTCGACGAGAACACCGCGGCGACACGGCTGGCCCAGGCGGTGGCAGGCCCGGGGGTCGAGATCCATCCTCCCGTCGATTCGCAGGTCCGTCTGAGCGCGGCCTGGCGCGGACTTGCCCAGGTGGACGCGATGACCCTGGCGGCCATCAACGGCGTGGAGGGCGTCACCGTGTTCACGATTCCCGACGGTGTTCCGGTCGAGTCGGGGCGGACCCTGGCCGGGGCGAAGGTCACCCCCCTCGCCGTCTCGGGCAGCACCCTTGAGGAGGCCGAACTGATCGCCGCATCAGCTCCGCGCGGCCCAACCGTAACGGTGAGACGCTTCCTCCCGCTTCGCGTCAGGGCGGTGATCCGCCAGCGCATCGACGGCGTGGCCCGACGACGGCTGGAAGTTTCGCTGCGGCGCCGCGTGGACTGGTTCGGCGGTTCGGTGCAGTCGATCGAGTATGCGGATGAC
>DNAU01000036.1 GCA_003491925.1 Chloroflexota bacterium | reverse complement strand
CCGGCGCGCGGCGCCACCTTCGGGGCCTCGGGGCACCCGGTGCCGTCCACCGGCCTCCCGGCGCGCGGCGCCACCTTCGGGGCCTCGGGGCACCCGGTGCCGTCCACCGGCCTCCCGGCGCGCCGCGCCACCTTCGGAGCCTCCCGGCACCGGCATCGGCACCGGCGCCGTCCGTCGGTGCCCGTGCCATATTGTTGGGGACCATGAGACTGCGGGACCTCACCGACCAGCTCGAGGGCCTGGAGGTCCTCGACGGGCTGTCCGAACGCCTGGCCGGGGCCGTCAACTCCGCGGTCTCCCCCGCCAAGAGCCTGCTCAGCGGCACCTGGCTGGGCCATCCCCTGCACCCGGCGCTCACCAACGTGCCCCTCGGATGCTGGAGTGGAGCGGTGATCCTCGACCTCTTCGGAGGTGCGGCGGGCGATGCCGCCGTCCAGCCGATGGTGGCGCTGGGGACCGTGGCCGCGCTCCCCACGGTGGTCACCGGGCTCAGCGATTGGGCCGACTCCTACGGTCCGGAGCGCCGCGTGGGGCTGGTCCACGCCGCGGTCAACGTCACCGGCCTCAGCCTCTTCGCGGCCTCGCTGGGCGCCGGTCGGCGGGCCCGGTCGCTGCGCCTGCTCGGGCTGGCGGCGGTCGGCGCCGGCGGCTACCTGGGCGGCCACCTCACCTACGCGCGCGGGCTCGGAGTCGACCACCAGATCCTGGTCGAGAAGCCCACCGAGTGGACCGACGCGCTCGATGCGAACAGCCTGCCGGAGGCGACCCCGACCCTCGCCGAGGCCGGCGGAGCGCGGGTGCTCCTCTACCGCCGCGGCTCGCAGATCTACGCGCTCTCCGACGTCTGCCCCCACGCCGCGGGACCGCTGCACGAGGGCACCGTCGACGACGACCTCTGCGTGACCTGCCCCTGGCACGGCAGCCGTTTCCGGCTCAGCGACGGGCGGGCGGTGCACGGCCCGGCGTCCGCGCCCGCGGTGGTCTACGAGGCGCGCGTCCGGGACGGAAGGGTGGAGGTGCGGGTGGCCCCCTGAGCCGCCTGGCACGCCCCGGGTTCGACCCGCTGGCTGTTCGATAGACGCATCTGGTAGGTAAGACGCCCATTGGTGCGTCCAACCGCGCTCCGCCGAGCCGGCTCGAGTCGCGCATCGTGCGCGGCGCCCGACACCGGGTCGCGCGCGGCACGGCGTGGCGCCCAAGGCCGCCGGTGTGCCCGCGGTGAGGCATCACCGCCTTGGTAGCATTTGCCGAGATGCTCGCGGATTACGCGCCGATCCTCGTCTTCCTGGGTATCTGCATCCTCTTCGGCGCCGGTGTGCCGCTGCTCAGCAGCGTCCTGGGGCCGCGCCGGCCCAGCCCGGAGAAGGAGCTCCCCTACGAGTCCGGCATCGTCCCCGTCGTCTCGGCCCGGCGCCGGTTCTCGGTCGCCTTCTACGTCACCGCGATGCTGTTCATCGTCTTCGACGTGGAGTCGATCTTCCTCTTCCCCTGGGCGACGATCGTCCGCCAGCTCAGGGTCTTCGGGATCGTCGAGATGGGGATCTTCATCCTCATCCTGCTGATCGGGCTGGTCTACATCTGGGCCAAGGGGGCGCTCCGGTGGGACTGAGCGGCGACCTCGAGCTCGGCCGGCCCCGGCTCACCACCCCGCTGGGCGACGCGGGCGCGCTGCCCCTGCCGCGGGTGGGGGAGAGGGAGCGTGCCGCGGTCCAGACCGGGATCATCACCACCACCATGGAGAAGCTGATCAACTGGGGCCGCTACAGCTCGATGTGGCCGGCGCTGTACGGTCTCGCCTGCTGCGCCATCGAGATGATGGGCACGGGGGCGGCGCGCTACGACATGGCCCGCTTCGGCTGCGAGGTGTTCCGCGCCTCGCCGCGGCAGTCCGACGTGATGATCGTCTCCGGCCGGGTCTCCCAGAAGATGGCCCCGGTCCTGCGCCAGATCTACGACCAGATGCCCGAGCCGAAGTGGGTCATCAGCATGGGCGCCTGCGCCTCCAGCGGGGGGATGTTCAACAACTACGCGATCGTCCAGGGCGTCGACAAGGTGGTGCCCGTGGACGTCTTCCTCCCCGGCTGCCCACCCCGCCCCGAGGCCCTCCTCGACGCGCTGGTCAAGCTGCAGCAGAAGATCGCCGCCACGCACCTGACGTCCTGGCGGGGGTGAGCGGGCGATGAGCAGCGTGGAGGACACCGCCGGTTCTCACCCGTCCGCCGGAGCCAGGGCGCTGGACCTGCTCCGGAGGGAGCTTCCCGACGCGGTGCTCGCCGGCGACGAGGGGTTCGGCGAGGTGAGCATCCGCATCCCCCGGGAGCGGCTGGTCGAGGTGGCCACGCTGCTCCGCGACCACGAGGAGGCGCGCTACGACCTCCCCCTCTTCGTCACCGCCGTCGACTGGCCCGACCGCGAGCCCGAGGTGCCGCGCTTCGACGTCGTCTACCAGCTCCGCTCCATGCGCCACAACGACGTGGTCCGGCTGGTCGTCCAGGTGCCCGGGGACGACCCCCGCGTCCCCACCCTCGAGGGGGTGTTCGCCGGGATGGACTGGCACGAGCGGGAGGCCTTCGACCTGCTCGGCATCGAGTTCGAGGGTCATCACGACCTGCGCCGCATCCTCCTCCCCGACGACTGGGAGGGGCACCCGCTGCGCAAGGACTACGTCTCCTTCGGCGAGCCGATCGCCTTCACCCACAACCTGGAGTGGGCGATGCCCGCCCAGGAACGGCCGCCCGATATGCCCGGCGAGTCGCGATGACGCTCAGACTCGTCCAGCTCGGGGGCCGGCGATGAGCGTCCTGCCGCCCCTCGGGCCTCCCGGCCACGACCCCGTCTCCGAGCAGTACGAGCACGGCCGGGAGCTGCTCGGCGTCGACCCCGGCCTCGACGCCATCGACCTGGTCCAGCTCGACGACCAGACCATGGAGCTGAACATGGGGCCCCAGCACCCCTCCACCCACGGGGTGCTGCGCCTGGTGCTGGACCTGGACGGCGAGATCGTGCGCGGCTGCCGGCCGGACATCGGCTTCCTCCACACCGGCTTCGAGAAGGACTTCGAGCGGCACAACTACCAGCAGTGCATCCCCTACACGGACCGGATGGACTATCTCTCGCCGCTCAGCAACAACCTCGGGTTCTCCCTGGCGGCGGAGCGGCTGCTGGGCATCGAGGTCCCTGCTCGCGCGCAGTACCTGCGGGTCATCATGTGCGAGCTGGCCCGGATCGCCAGCCACCTGATCTGGTACGGGACCACCGCCCTCGACCTCGGCGCCACCACCCCGTTCGTCTACGCCTGGCGGGAGCGGGAGAAGATCCTCGACATCAACGAGCTGGTGAGCGGGGTGCGGATGCACACCTCCTTCATCCGGGTGGGTGGGCTGTTCGCCGACGTGCCCGACGAGTTCTACGCCATGGTCGCCGAGGTGGCCAAGACCTTCCCCCACCACATCGACGAGTACGAGACCCTGATCACCGGCAATGCCATCTTCCGGGAGCGCACCCGCGGCCTGGGGGTGATCAGCGCCGAGGACGCGATCAACTACGGGGTGACCGGGCCGTCGCTCAGAGGCAGCGGGGTCGCCTACGACCTGCGCAAGGCGCGGCCCTACAGCTCGTACGACCATTTCGAGTTCGACGTGCCGATCGGCGAGCGGGGCGACATCTACGACCGCTACCTGGTCCGGATGGGGGAGATGCGCGAGTCGCTCCGGATCATCGACCAGGCGCTGGCCGGCCTGCCCGGCGGCCCCGTCAACACCAGCGACCGTCAGGTGGCGCTGCCGCCGCGCAACGAGATCAACACCAGCATGGAGTCGCTGATCCGCCACTTCAAGCTGGTGACCGAGGGGTTCCGGGTGCCCCGGGGCACCGTCTACGAGGCGGTCGAGTCCCCGCGGGGCGAGCTGGGCTTCCTGCTGGTCAGCGACGGCTCCAACCGGCCCTACCGCTGCAAGGTGCGAGCCCCCTCGTTCAGCAACCTGAGCGCCCTGCCCCACATGGTGATGGGCGAGATGCTGCCCGACCTGGTCGCGGTGATCGGCTCCATCGACATCGTCCTCGGGGACGTCGACCGATGAACGTCCTCACGCCCGAGACACGCGCCGAGATCGAGAGGCAGCGCGACCGCTATCCCCAGGCGCGCAGCGCCGTGCTGCCCTCGCTCTGGGCGGTGCAGCACCAGCTTGGCTACCTGAGCCCGGAGGGGATGGCCGAGGTGGCGGAGCTGCTCTGGCTCACCCCCAGCGAGGTCGAGGCGGTCGCCAGCTTCTACTCCATGTACTTCGACCGTCCGGGCGGGCGCCATCACGTGCTGGTCTGCATCAACGTCTCCTGCGCCCTGCGCGGCGCCGACGAGATCGTCTCCCACCTGGAGGGCCGGCTCGGCTGCCCCTCGGGCGGGACCACGGCCGACGGCGAGTTCACCTGGGAGCAGACGGTCGAATGCCTGGGCGCCTGCGGCGGCGCGCCCGCCATGCAGGTGGACCACCACTTCCAGGAGAACCTCACCCCGGAGCGGGTCGACGCCATCCTCGACGAGGTGCGCGCCGCGCCGGCCTCCGAACCGCACGGGCCGTCTCTCTGGCACCGCATCGCCGTCAGGCTTCGGAAGGCGGGGCGCTGATGGCCGAGTACCGGCTCCTCACCAAGGACTTCGGGACCGACGGTCTCCAGACCATCGACGTCTACGAGCGGTGTGGAGGCTACGAGGGGCTGCGCAAGGCGCTGCGCAGCCTGACCCCCGACGAGGTGGTCAGCGAGGTCAAGACCAGTGGCGTCCGGGGCCGCGGCGGCGCCGGCTTCCCAACCGGGATGAAATGGTCGTTCCTGCCCAAGGACGTTCACCCCCGCTACCTCTGCGTCAACGCCGACGAGTCGGAGCCGGGGTGCTTCAAGGACCGGGCCCTGATCGACGAGAACCCGCACCAGCTCATCGAGGGGACCCTGATCGCCGCCTACGCCATCCAGGCTCCGATCGCCTTCATCTATATCCGCGGCGAGTACCACGACCAGCGCCTCCTGCTGGAGCGCTGCGTCGAGGAGGCGAGGGCCGCCGGATACATCGGCCGGGGGATCCTGGGCTCCGACTTCAGCTGCGACGTCATCGTCCACGGCGGCGCCGGTGCCTACATCTGCGGCGAGGAGACGGCGCTCATCGACTCCCTGGAGGGACTACGCGGTCAGCCCCGGCTCAAGCCTCCCTTCCCGGCGGTCAAGGGCCTGTACGGCAAGCCCACCGTCGTCAACAACGTCGAGACGCTCTCCAACCTCCCCCACATCGTGCTGCGCGGCGGCGCCTGGTTCGCCTCGGTGGGCACCGAGAAGAGCACCGGGACCCGGCTCTTCTGCTGCAGCGGCCACATCAACCGCCCCGGCACCTACGAGGTGGCGCTCGGCACCCCGATCCGCGAGCTCCTCGAGGAGGAGTGCCGCGGGGTCTGGAAGGGGCGCTCCCTCAAGGCCTTCCAGCCCGGCGGCGGCTCGATGCAGGTGCTCCTCCCCGAGCACCTCGACCTCCCCCTCGACATGGACGTGGTGGCCAAGGCCGGCTCGGCGCTCGGTGCCGGGGCCATGGTCTTCATGGACGAGACCACCTGCATGGTCGATGTCTCGATGCGCCTGGTCGACTTCTACCAGCACGAGTCGTGCGGCAAGTGCGCCCCCTGCCGCGAGGGCACCTACTTCGAGGCCGACCTGATGCACCGGCTGGAGCGCGGTGAGCTGACCACCGCCGAGCTGACCACCCTTAGCGACATCTGCGACAACATGAACGGCAAGTGCTTCTGCCCGCTGGGTGACACCGCCACCTGGTTCGTGATGTCGGCGTACCAGGCGTTCCACGACGAGTTCGAGGAGCACTGCGGTGCCGGGGGGTGCCCGGTGAAGCGGCGCAACCGGGAGCTCGTGCCCGCCGCAGGGGGTGACCGTGGCTGACGCCAAGCCCCAGGGCGCGGCCGCGGAAGCTCCCGACGACGGCCGGGTGGGGGTGACCATCGACGGCCGGGCGCTGCGCGTGCCGCGCGGCACCCTGGTGCTCGACGCCGCCACCGAGGCCGGCATCCACATCCCCATCTACTGCGCCCATCCCAAGATGGACCCGGTCGCGGTCTGCCGGATGTGCCTGGTCGAGAT
This sequence comes from Chloroflexota bacterium, assembly GCA_003491925.1. Taxonomy (GTDB): domain Bacteria; phylum Chloroflexota; class Dormibacteria; order Aeolococcales; family Aeolococcaceae; genus Changshengia. The sequence goes on along the minus strand of DNAU01000036.1, from coordinate 153 downwards.
CGAGAAGGCGCCCAAGCTCCAGCCCGCCTGCGCCACCGTGGTGGCCGACGGGATGGTGGTGAAGACCCAGACGGCGCCGGTGGTCAAGGAGCGGGAGGGTGTCCTCGAGTTCCTCCTCCTCAACCACCCCCTGGACTGCCCGGTCTGCGACCG
>DNAU01000364.1 GCA_003491925.1 Chloroflexota bacterium | reverse complement strand
GCGTACCACGGGTACTCCCACTTGTCGGGCATGGAGATGATGTCCTGGTTCAGCATGTGGTACCACTCCGAGTTCCGCGCACTTCGATATCCGGTATGGAGCGGGTTGGAGTGGTGCTCATCCAACCAGTTGTCACCGTCGAAGAAGAAGAACTGCTTGCTCCAGAGCATGCCGGCAATGGCCTGGCGCATCACGTTGGCTGCGTCTTCACTCACTGATGCCGGGGTGACCGACCGGTAAAACTCATCAGCTTCACGTAGCTTGTCAGCGAAGACTTCATCAAATTGGTTGCCAAAGGGTTTGCCCTGCTGGTCCGGAGAACTTTTGGAGAGCCGCAAGCGAATCACTTTGGTCTGACCGGGCCCGACATTGGTCTGGTAGTGGGCAGCGACCTTGGTGCCCTGCTTGCCGGGGTTCACCGCCTCCTGCCGGCCTTGTACCACACAGTCATTAACGCCGTCCTTGACGTAGGGGCTCTCGTTCTTTTGCCCAGGGAAAAGCAACTCGTGGTTTGTTTCGTTCTCGGTAAAGAGCAGCGGCACGTCGCCTTCACAGGTAAAGACGAATTCACCCAGCAGCGGATGAGCCGCCGCGACTGCGCTCGCGCCTGCCGGGGCCTTGATCTGCTTGAGGTTTGGCTTCTCCGGAGTTCTATTTGACTCGGCAATCCACGGCGACCAGTCGTTCCGGAACCACAGCGTCGGCAGGAGATGAAGTTCGGCCGCGTCCGGTCCCCGGTTGGCCGCCGTGATCCGCACCAGGATGTCTTCAGCACCCGCTTTGGCGTATTCCACGAAGACATCGAAGTAGCGGTTTTCGGCGAAGACGCCGGTGTCGAGCAACTCGTACTCAGCGTCGGACTTGCTGCGGCGCTGGTTCTCCCCCAACAGGTCCGCGTACGGAAACGCCGCCTGCGGATAGAAGTAGCGCCACTTCATCCACGAATGCGTCGGCGTCGAGTCCAGGTACCACCAGTACTCCTTGGCGTCCTCGCCGTGGTTGCCCTGGTGCCCGTCGAGGCCGAAGATCCGCTCCTTGAGGAAGGGGTCCGCCCCGTTCCAGAAGGCGAACGCGAGGCAGAGGGTCTGGCGGTCGTCGCAGATGCCGCCCAGGCCGTCCTCGTTCCATCGGTAGGCGCGGGAGCGGGCGTGGTCGAAGGGGAAGAACCTCCATGCGTCGGCGCCGGCGCTGTAGTCCTCCCGGACCGTCCCCCAGCCGCGCTCGCTGAGATACGGGCCCCAATGCCGCCAGGGGGCCCGGCCGCGCGGCACCGCCTGGAGGCGGCGCCATTCGGGCGTGCCGGCGGCGGGATGCGGGCTCTTCAAACACGGGCTCCGGAGCGTGGGCGAGACGCCACGATTCTCTCAGCGAGGCCGCACCGGGCGCCGCCGGACGCCTCGATGCCCACCGCGGCCTCCCCGGGCGCCGCCTGGCGCGGTGGCCGGAGGTCCGCTCCATCTGCCACCATCCGTCCGATGCCTGAGTCCCGTGACACCTACCTCGAACGGAACGCCACTGAGCTGGAGCGGCTCCGGGCGGTGGGGGCACGCGTCCTCGCCGGCGACCTCTTCCCCCGGCTCGCCGCCGGCTGGACCGCCTCCGCCGTCTTTGCCCACCTCGCCTTCTGGGACCGTTTCGTGATCGTCCGCTGGGACCGCTACGACCGCGAGGGGGTCATCGGGGACCTGCCCGACGACCACATGGACCTGGTCAACGAGGCGGCGCTGCCCCTCTGGCGGGCCCTGAGCGCGGGGGCGGCGGTCGTCCAGGCGATCGACGCCGCCATCCACGTCTGCGAGCGGATCGCCTCGCTGAGCCCGGCCGCCGTTGCGGCGGCGGTCGACACCGGCCGGCTCGCGATGCTCGACCGCACCGTCCACTGGTCGCCGCACCTGGACGCGCTGGCCGGCGCGCCGGACCCCCTGCCGGTCGACGGGATCGGCCGGGTGGAGCCGCTGGCGGAGGACACCGGCCAGGCGGAGCCCCTCGCCGAGCCGATCTGAGCCCGGCCCGGCCGAGCCGAGCTGACCCCAGCCGAGCGGAGCTGACCCGAGCCGATCTGAGCCCGGCTCAGTCGAGCCGAGCTGACCCCTATCTGCCCTGCCCAACCGGCTTGACCGGCTGAGCTGACGGCCCGTCGTCAGCGGTCCCCGCCGCGCTTCCGCAGGAAGAGGAAGACCGAGGTGAACTGCCGGCCGCGGTGCTCGAAGACGATCGCGGGGTAGTCGGTGACGCCACGCCGCGCCTCCAGCAGGGCTTCGGAGAGCGGCTTGACCTTGCCCATGGTGGCCGGGCTGATCCCGAAGTCGATCGGTTCCACCAGCTCCAGGTTGGGGCAGGCGCGTGCCAGCTCGGTGATCTCCCCCGGGGTGAAGAGGGCCAGACCACGACCGCGGTGACCGGCGACGCCGTTCACCACGCACTCGGTCGCGACCGCGACGGAGCCCCCCGGGCGCACGACCCGGGCCATCTCCCGCAGCGCCTCCCTCGCCGCGTGCAAACCCCCGAAGTGCTCGATGGAGCTGAGCGAGAACGCGACGTCGAAGGTGCCGTCCTCGTGGTGGAGATCGAGGCCGTCCATCCACTGCACCACCAGCCGGTCTCGCCGGTAGGGGAGCCGCGCGAAGCGGTCGGGGTCGACCAGCATCCGGCCGTCCCCCTCGAGGGACCGGAACCGCCCCCCGCCGTAGACGTCGGTCGCGAAGACCCAGCGCGCGCGGTTGGTCAGCTCGTAGACGGGCTCCTCGTGGCCGGCGCCCACCGAGAGCACCAGGCCGTCCTCGCGGAGTGCGGCCAGCTCCTCGATTCCCGCCAGCAGCTGGGCGAACTCCCAATGCTTGCGGTGCTCCATTCCCCTGGGGAAGTCGGCCGCGACCGCGCTGAGGTAGGGGAGGCAGCGCCGGATCGCCGCGACCCGCCGCGGGTCTCGCCAGTCCTCCAGCTCGCAGAGCTTGCAGAGCGGCATCCGGCGGTCGAGGTCCACGGCGGCGGGGTGCCGCACCGTGACCGCGACATTCCCAGGATCGGGCGCCGGCGTGGGAGACGGGCGCCGCGCGGCGAGGCGGAGCCGCAGGGCGGCCGTCTCGCCGGCCAGCGATCGTGCCCAGCCGGGCAGCGGCATCGTCATGGGCGGATTGTCAGGGAGCGGTTGCCGCCCTCGCTCCGGTCTGCTCCTCGCTGACCTCCCACAGCCGGCGGGCGACCGCCAGGTCCTGGGCGGCGGCGCTCGGCATGCTCCGCCGGCGATTGGCGAAGTACCCGCCGCTCTCCGCGGAGACCTCCGCCGAGTCGGCGAGCCACACCAGCGTGTCGGCGCCCTTCTCCGGGCTGCGGGCGAAGGGTCGGGCGAGGCTCATGCCGAAGGCCATGAGCCCGCCGTTGTTGCGGTTGAAGCCGCTGGCCACGAAGCCGGGGTGGAAGCAGTTGGCGGTCACGCCCGTCCCCTCCAGGCGCCGGGCCAGCTCGACGGTGAAGAGGATGTTGGCCAGCTTGGTCTCCCCGTAGCGGCCGAATCCCCGCCCCCGATACCCCCTCTCCGCGTTCATGTCGTCGAAGGGGACGTGCGCGCCGTGGTGGGCGCCCGAGCTGGTGGTGATGATCCGGGCGGGAGCGCTGGCCCGGATGCGCTCGAGCAGCAGGTTGGTGAGCAGGAAGGGGGCGAGGTGGTTGACCGCCCAGGTCAGCTCCAGGCCGTCCACGGTGAGCTGTCGGGAGCCGTAGATGGCGCCGGCGTTGTTGATCAGCACGTCGATCCTGGGATGGCCGGCCAGGATCTCCGCCGCCAGCGTGCGGACCGACGCCTGCGAGCTGAGATCGGCATCGAGCACCTGGACCTCGGTGCCGGCTCCGCCCGCGGCCGTGATCCGGGTCACAGCGGCGCCGGCCCGCGACTCGCTGCGGGCGACGATGGAGAGACGCGCGTCCCGGCGGGCGAGCTCGCAGGCCGCGGCCAGCCCGATGCCGCGGGTCGCCCCGGTGATGATCACCCGCTTGCCGGCGACCCCTGTCCAATCCTGCATGACCGTCTCCCAGGTTCCCGCTCCGGCCGCCCCGGCTCGCGCGCGAGTCCGCACGCGAACCGGCGCTTCGACTCCGGGTGAGCCTACGCCCTCGGCTCTGCGGCGGGATGGATGGCGATGGTGACCTTGATCGCCGCATGCAGCTGCGGCCGGGCGGCGGTGCGGAACGCGCTGCGCCATTCGCTGAGGGGGAAGCGGTGCGTCAGCCACTCCTGCCAGGGGAGATCCCCCCCGGCGAGCATGGCGAGCGCGGTGTCGAGGTCCTGGCGGCGGTACCCGTTGGACCCCACCACGGTGACCTCCTTGAAGTAGGTGAGGGTGGCCTGGCTGCGCCGGGCCCGTCCGACCCCGACCCGCACCACCGTCCCTCCCGGGCGGACGATCGCGAGCGACAGCTCGGCGGTGCCGGTGCTGCCCACCGCGTCGACCACCGCCGCGGCCCCCCCAGAGATGAGCCAGGGGAGGCCGCGCCATGGCCGGCTGAGCCGGCCCCCTGTGGCCTCGGCGATGCGGTTCACCACGGCGCGGGGATGGTGGGAGATGGTCTCCGCGCCCAGCGCCGCCACCAGGGCGGGCTGGTACGGCCAGGCCGCGCTGACCATGACCCGACCGGCGCGACGCCGGCGCAGCGAGGCGGCGACCCCCAACCCGATCGTGCCGGCGCCGAGGACGACGACGAGATCGTCGCCGGCCACCGGCTCTCCGGCCAGGGCCTGATCGGTCGCGTGGATCCCCACCGCCAGGGGGTCCGCGAGCACCCCGGCGCGGGGCCGCAGCCCGTCGGGCAGCCGGTGCAGCTGGGAGCGGTGGGCGACCATCCGGGTTCCCATCCCCCCGGGCAGGCCGCGGATGTTGCCGGTGTGGATGCCGCTCCCCGCGACGCCCGGGATCGGCTCGCCCTGGTGGGCGCAGAGAGGCAGCATCCCGTCGGCGCAGGCGGTGCACGGTGGGAGCCCGCGGGGCGCGCACCCGAGCCAGGGGTTGACCACCACGATCTCGCCCGCCGTGAGGGCCGATCCCGCCGGGTCGCTGACGCGCGCCACGATCTCGTGGCCCATCACATGGGGGAAGGAGACCAGGCCGGAGAGCGGGTTGTCCCAGTCGGCCTGGAGGGTGGCCTGGGTGACGTCGCTGCCGCACACCCCGGTGAGGACCGGCTCCAGGGTGACCCAGTCGAGGCCAGGGGGGTCCGGGTCGGGCAGGCGGCGGAGGCCGAGAGGGCTGGGGCCGCTGAGCGCGAGCAGCGGGTCCACCCGGCTGAGGGCACCCGCGACGGCGAGCTGCACCGGGCGGGGATCGAAGAGAAGGCCGAGCATCAGCTGGGGACCAGGGGGTGAGGGCTGCGCACGACCGGAACGGTACCCGGAACGGCGGTGGGTGGTCCGGTGGGCAGGGCGCGCCTCAGGCGTTCACCATGTGGGGGGCGATCTCGCGTGACCTCTCCAGGTGCCGCCTGATCTCCAGGAGGGCGGCGATCCCCTCGCCGACCGCGGCACCGAGCTGCTTGGTCGACCCCGCCCGGACGTCGCCGGCACAGAAGACACCCGACGTCGACGTGGCGTATCCGTCCGTGACCACGAAGCCCCAGCGGTCCAGGTCCACGGTGCCCTTCAGGAACGCGGAGTTGGGGTCGAGCCCGATGAAGACGAAGGCCCCTCGCGGGTGCCAGCGGAACTCCTCGCCGCTCGTGCGGTCGCGGGCGACCACCTCCTCCAGCTTGGGCCGGCCCCGGAGCTCGACCACCTCGGTGTTGGTGTGGATGGCGAACTTGGGATCGGAGCGCACCTTGTCCTGGAGCAGCCGCGAGGCCTTCAGCTCGGGGGCGAACTCGACGAGCCGGATCCGATCGGCGAACTGGCTGAGGAACATCCCCTCCTCGAGCCCGGAGTTGCCGCCTCCCACCACCAGCAGCTCCTCCGCTCCCTTGTAGAAGGGACCGTCGCAGGTCGCGCAGAAGTGGACGCCAGCGCCGATCAGCTCGTCCTCCCCGGGGACGCCGAGCCGCCGGTAGGAGGAGCCGGTGGCGACCAGCACCGCCTGGGCGCACACCCGCTGACCTCCGGCGAGGCGCAGCACGGTGTGGCTGCCGTCCGGTTCCAGGCCATCGACCCCCACGGCCGCCAGCATCTCCACGCCGTAGCGCCGCGCCTGGGTGACGAACCTCTCGGCCAGCTCGGAACCCCCGATGCCGTCGGGGAATCCCGGGTAGTTGTCCACCCTCTCGGTGACCTCGGCCTGGCCACCCAGGGCGCTGCGGTCGACCACCAGGGCGCTGATCCCCTCCCGAGCCGCGTAGATGGCCGCGGCGAGCCCGGCCGGGCCTCCGCCGACGATGGCCAGGTCGTAGGCGGCCCGGTCCGCCTCCAGCTTCAGGCCCAGCCGCCGCGCGAGGTCGCCATCGGAAGGCTGCAGGAGGTGGTTGCCCTCCGGAAAGACGATCGTGGGAATCGTCCGTCCGCCCTTCTGGAGCTCCTCGATGAAGCGGAGCCCCTCGGCGTCCTCGTCGACGTCCACCCAGCGGAAGGGAACTCGGTGCTCGGCGAGGAACTTCTTGGACCGCTTGCAGTCGGGGCACCAGGGCGCCCCGTACACGGTGATCTCTGCCATCCTGCGGCTCCCCCTGAACTTGACACCAGATCCGGGCTCCTCCCAGTGTGCACCTCGGGGCCGGACGCGCCCGTCGGGAGGGTCGAGCGGCGGCCGTGATCAGCCCGACCGGTTCCGTCAGGGTCCCTGCGATTGCAATCTGCGCGGTGCCGCTCGGACTGCTGTTGCCGGGCTCGCGACGGAGCCCTTCGAGGCCTGCAGCAGGGGCCACATCGGGTCCCAGAATTGGCCGTTGCCACTGCCGAGCGACAGTAAACGCAAAGGCTCCCCGAGGTTGCCGGTGCAGAGCCGGACCACGCTTCCGGGCCGCGCCAGCCCTCCGGCCGTCGACCCCCGTCACGGACTCTCGTCAGGCCGTGTCCGTCTTTTCACAGCCCCCATGCAATGATGCCGCCGTCGAATGGCCCCCCAGCGTCATCGGAGCTGACGACTGGGATGCGCCGCCCGGGGAAACCGCCAAGTGAAGATCCTGCCCAATCCGCGGCTCACGTCACCCGGGGGGAGAGGGGTCTGACGTGCCCACCGTGCCCGCGCCCAGCGTGAATGCCGGGCAGCTCGCCCTGCTGATCCCGGTGGGGAGCGACACCTACGCGCTCCCGCTCGAGGCTGTGCGCGAGGTGGTCGTGGACCCGAAGGTGACCGAGCTGCCGACCTCGCCGTCGGTGGTGCTGGGGGTCTTCAACGTCCGCGGCGACATCGTCCCCCTGCTCGACACCTCGCTCCTCCTCGGGATGCGCCCGGTGGCCGAGGAGCCCTACGCGGTGCTGGTCGAGACCGCCCACGGGACGGCCGGCCTGGTGGCCACCGACATGCCGCAGACAGTCCGACTGAACGAATCGGTGGGCCATTCCGACATGGAGGGGACCACCGAGACCTACCTGATCGGTGACGCCCGGCTCGCCGTCGCCCTCGACGTCTCGACACTGCTGAGCCCGGCACGGATCTCGCGGTGAGCGGCTCCGATTCCGTCGCCGAAGGCGACTTCCAGCATCTGTTCGCGACCGAGGCGGAGGGCCGGCTGGACACGCTCGTCGACCAGTTGCTGGAGCTGGAGAAGGGTGGAGCAACTCCTGAGCTGGTGGCGTCGCTCTTCCGCGAGGCCCACACCATCAAGGGGGGCGCCGCGGTGGTCGGGATGCCCCATGTCGCCCGGGTGGCCCACGCCCTCGAGGATCTCCTGGAGGAGGTCCGCCGCGAGCGGCGTGGGGTCGACACGCCCCTCATCGACTCCGTGCTGGCCGGGGTCGACGCCATCCGAATCCTCATCCCCCTCGCTGTCGCGGGAGAGGACCATGAGCACGCCGCCTTCGAGGCCGAGCAGCGCCTCCGCATCGCCGTGGGCGGGCCGCCCGCCGCGGGCGACGAGGCAGCCGCCGCACCGACCCCGGTGGCCGCTGCCCCGGCCAGCGCCGACCCGCCCCCGAGCGCCGCCCCGCTCGCCGAGCAGCCTGGGCCTCGGCGCAGCGCCGCTGCGCGCCAGGCTCCGGCAGCCGCGCTCGCGCCGCCACCGTCGCCCCCCGAGCCGCCGCCCCAAGTCGGCGGGAGCGCTGCCGGCCCGGAGCCGGAGGCCGATCGCGGTGCCGTCCCTCACCGGCCCGATCCCGTGACCGGCCAGGCACCAGCGGCCGCCGCCGTCCCGGGTCCCACCGAGCCGGCCCGGGCCGCCGCCGCCGAGATGGTCCAGATCCCGGTCCACCGGATCGACGACCTGGTCCGCCTGATCGGCGAGGCGTCAGCCGCGACCCTCCGCCTGGGCAGTGCCCTGCTGGAGCGGCTGGAGCGTGATCCGTCCGGGATGACCGAGTATCGAGACCTGGTCCGGTCCCTCAACGAGCTGCAGGAGCTGGCCCTGCACGCCCGGATGATCCCGGTCATGTCGCTGGCTCCGCGGCTCCGCCGGGCGGTGCGCGACCTGGCTCGGGAGAGCGGCAAGGAGGTGCGCTTCGAGACCCGGGGCGAGGACGCCGAGATCGATCGTGGCGTCCTGGAGCGTCTCGCCGATCCCCTCCTCCACCTGGTCCGCAACGCCGTGGACCACGGCATCGAGTCACCCGACGAGCGGCGCCTCCGCGGCAAACCGATGGAGGGGATCATCCGGCTCCACGCCATGCAGCTCGGATCCGAGGTGGTGATCGCGGTCAGCGACGACGGGCGTGGCATCGACGTGGCCAGGGTTCGCGAGGCCGCCGGCAGCACCGACCGCAGCGCGATGGAGATGGACGACGAGGCCGCCCTCTACCTGATCTTCCGCTCCGGCCTCAGCACCGCCACCAGGGTGACCGGCGTCTCCGGGCGCGGCGTCGGCCTGGACGCGGTCCGGGCCAGTCTCAACGCGGTGCGCGGGCGCATCGAGGTCCGATCTGACCCCGGGCTCGGCACCGAGTTCCGGATCGCCGTGCCGATCACCATGGCGACCCTCCGCTGCCTGGTGATCAACTCCGCCGGCCAGGCCTTCGCGATCCCGCTCCACTCGGTCCGGGCGGTCCTGCCGCCCCAGCCGTCGGCGACCGTCGGGGGGCGGGCGATGACCATGGTGGAGGGCCGCCCGGTGCCGATCAGCAGCCTCGCCTCGGTGCTCGGCACCGGAAACGGCGTCGAGGGGCCGGCGGTGGTCGTCGCCGGTCTCACCCGGAGCCACGCGTTCAAGGTCGACGAGCTCGTCGACCAGCGCGACGTCGTGGTCAAGGGGCTCGGGGAGCTCATCCCCCGTCTGCCCGCGGTCGCCGGTGCCGGTGTGCAGCCCGACGGCAGCATCCTGCTGGTCTTGGAGGCCGCCGGCCTGATCGAGCGGGCTCGCCGCGTGGACAGTGGTGACCGCTCCCTGGAAGCCGCCGACGGGGGTCGGCGGGAGGCGCCGGTCGCCCGACGCGCCGCCTCGATCCTGGTGGTCGACGACGCCCTCACCGTCCGTGAGCTGCAGCGCTCCATCTTCGAGAATGCCGGTTACCGGGTCGCGGTCGCCACCAACGGCGAGGAGGCGCTGACCCGGATCTCCGAGGAGCGCCCCGACCTGGTGCTCACCGACGTGCAGATGCCGCGGATGGACGGCTTCCAGCTCACCGCGGCGATCCGCGGCCAGCCGGCTCTCGCCTCGGTCCCGGTGATCATCCTGACCTCGCGGGGCAGCGACGAGGACCGCCGGCGCGGCCTGGAGTGTGGGGCCGACGGCTACATCGTGAAGAGCGGCTTCGACCAGTCGGCGCTGCTCTCGGCGGTCGAGCACCTGCTGGGAGCCGAGCGGTGACGGACACGGCGGCCGGAGGCCTCGTGGGTCCTCGCCCACCCGATCCCCAGCGGCTGGAGGAAGGCCCGACGTGCCGGTGAAGGACGCCCTCCGGGTGCTCGTGGTGACCGCGCAGACCGGACCCTGGGCCGCCGAGCTCTTCCGGTCGGTGGAGGCCGATCGCGACGCGAGCGTGGTGGGTCAGGTCCCGCCGGGCGAGGCTGCCGGCTACGTCAGCCGGGACCATCCGGACGTGGTGAGCCTGGACATGACCGGGCTCGAGGGCAACGGCCAGGCCGCCAGCCTGGTTCGGGAGATCCTCGTTCTCGCCCCCGTCCCGATCCTGCTCCTGGTCCCCTCGGACCAGCGGCGGGACGCCTCGATGGCGGCGGTGGTCGCCGGCGCCGTGGGGGTCATGACCTTCCCACCCAAGTGGGACGTCTCGGTTGGCGCCGACCTGCGCCGGCGGCTCCAGGCCCTCGGCCGCCTCTCGGTCCGCCGCCGCGAGCGGCTCCGGCGCCAGGTGGTGCGCGATCCCCACCCCAACGGCGCGGGTCCGCACCGTCGCAGCCTCGAGGGGGTGGTCGGGCTGGCCGCCTCCACCGGAGGCCCGCCCGCGCTGGCCCGGGTGCTGGCCGGCCTCGGGGGATTGGAGCGACCGGTGGTGATCGTCCAGCATCTCCAATCCGGCTTCGTCGACGGTTTCCTCGGCTGGATGAAGCGTGAGTCCGCGCTCCCGGTGGAGCTGGCCGTCGACGGCGCCGCACTCCGGCCCGGGTTGGTGCTGGTGGCCCCCCCCGGGCTGCACGTCTCGGTACGGCGCGGTCACCGCATCTCCCTGGGCGACGAGCCGGTGACCCTCCACCGTCCCTCCGCCGACGTGCTCTTCCACAGCATGGCCGAGCACTGCGGGGCCGCCGGGATCGGGGTCATCCTCACCGGCATGGGGGACGACGGCACCTCCGGCCTGCTCGCCCTGCGCCGCAGTGGCGGGGTGACGATCGCCCAGGACGAGGCCACCTCGGCGGTGTACGGGATGCCCAAGGCGGCCTACGACAGCGGGGCCGCCGCCCAGGTGGTCCCCCTCTCCGAGGTCGCCGCCGCGGTGCTGCGCGCGGCCGCCACCCCGGTGCCGGCATGACCAGCGAGATCCTGCTCGACGCCGCCCGTCAGGTCGTGGAGCGCACCGTCGGCCTGCGCCTCGACCCGGCTCAGCGATACCGGCTCGACTACTGGCTCCACCACACCGCGGCGCAGCGGGGGGTGGCCGACTCCCAGCTCGTGGAGGAGATCGCCGCCGAGGGGCCGGCGCTCCAGGCCGTGCTCGACGAGCTCACCGTGCAGGAGACCTCCTTCTTCCGCGACCCGGCTCAGTTCGCCGCCTTCCGCCGGGACGTGGTGCCCACCCTCCGCTCTCCGCTGACCATCTGGAGCGCCGGCTGCGCCGGGGGCCACGAGCCGTACAGCATCGCCATGGTGCTGGCCGAGAGCGGCATCGCCAGCTGGCGGGTGGTGGCCTCCGACATCTCCTCGCGGGCGCTCCGGCAGGCCCAATCGGCTCGCTACGAGGAGCGGCACCTGGCCGGGATCGGCGAGGAGGAGCGCAGCCGCTACCTGCGCCGCGCCGGCGCCGAGTGGGAGGTGGTCCCCGAGCTGCGGGAGAAGGTCACGGTCTTCCGCCACAACCTCATCCGCGATCCGGCCCCCCGGCAGGCGGCGGGTGCGGAGGTCGTCTTCTGCCGGAACGTCCTCATCTACTTCGATCGCGCCGACGTGCTGGCGGCGCTGGCGAGGATCGCCACGACCATGGACCCAGGCGGGTGGGTCTTCCTCGGCTACTCCGAATCCCTCTGGCAGGTCAGCGAGCGTTTCCACCTGGTCCGGCTGGGCAGCGCCTTCGCCTACCGCCAGCCGGAGGCTACCCTGCCGGACCCCTCCGCCGGGCTCCCGCCCGAGCTGGACCGGCGGACCCAGGGTCGCGCGGCCTCCTCGGGGCAGCCGGGCGCGCTCGGCGAGAACGCCCCGGCCGCCGGTCGGGGTGGCCGAGCCCGGGGGGCGGCGATCTCCAGGGATGCCGACGGCTCGCGGCTTGCCGTGCCACCGGCGGCCAAGCTGGGCTCCGCCACGGCGGCGGAACCGGTGCCGATGCCGGCACCGGCATCGGCGGCTTTCGACGCGGGCAGCGACGCGATCCCCACCATCGCCGGTCTCCTCGCCGAGGGTGAAGCCGGCCTGCAGGCCGGGGACGCGGCGGCTGCGGTGTCGGCCCTGCGCAAGGTCGTGTACCTGGACCCCGACCACGCGATCGCCCACTTCCAGCTGGGCCTCGCCTTCGAGATGATGGGCGACCAGGGACAGGCCCGGCGGGCGCTCAGCGCCGCCCGGGCCGCGCTCGGACGCAGCTCCGCGGCGGCTGAGGCGGCGCTCGAGGGCTACCAGATTGCCGAGCTGGTCCGGCTCATCGACCACCGGCTCACGAGGACACCCGAGCCATGAAGACCCTGGTCCATTTCGCAACCGAGACCGGCGAGTGGGCAGTTCCCATCGAGCGCGTCCAAGAGGTGCGGCTGGCTGTGGGGATCACCCCACTGCCCGCGGCCAAGCCCGGCATCGCCGGTCTGCTCCGGCGCGGCGATGAGGTCATCGCCGTCCTCTCGCTGCTCGGCGCCGGCGCCGGCCACGTCCTGGTGATCGATGGCGACGGTGAGCGGTACGGCCTTCTCGCCGAGACCGCCATCGGCATCCTTCGCGTCGAGGAGGACGAGATCGGGGCCCCGCCGAACGGCCAGGAGGACCCCGTGGTCTCGGGGGTGATCCGGGCCGAAGGCGGAAGGATGATCCTGCTGCTCGACGCCGACGAGCTCTGCAAGGTCGTGCGGTGAACGGCACCATCCTGGTCGCGGACGACTCCATGGTGGTCCGCGCCGTGCTCCGCCGCCAGCTGGAGGCGGACGGTCACACGGTCATCGAGGCGGTCGACGGCGAGGAGGCGATCACCGCTTGCCGCGAGTACTGCCCCGACGTGGTTTTGCTCGACGTGGAGATGCCGGTGCTGGATGGCCACGCCACCCTGGAGCGGCTCAAGGCCGACCCGGATCTCAAGGACATCCCGGTTGTCTTCCTGACCGGGCGGGTCGACACGGCCGACGTGGTCACCGGGCTCCGGCTCGGCGCTCACGACTACCTGCGCAAGCCGTTCGAGGCCAACGAGCTCATGGCGCGGGTCAGCGCCGCGCTCAGGACCAAGGAGCTGCAGGACGAGCTCCGCCGCCGCAACGCGGAGCTGGACCGCGTGTCGCGCATCGACATGCTGACCAACATCTACAACCGCCGCCACCTCGACGAGCACCTCCGACGTGCGATCAGCGGCGCCCGACGGCACGGCCGGACGGTCGGCGTGCTGCTCGTCGACATCGACCATTTCAAGGACGTCAACGACCAGTACGGCCACCTCGCCGGTGACGCCGTGCTCAAGGAGGTCGCCGCGCGCCTGCAGGGTGCGATGCGCACCGAGGACGCCCTCGGACGGTGGGGTGGCGAGGAGTTCATCGCGGTGCTCACCGACACCCCTGGCGAGTCGATCGGGGTGCTCGCCGAGCGGATGCGCCAGGCGATCGCGAGCACACCGTTCGTCCTGGCGGACGGCACCCGGATCCGGGTCACGGTGAGCATCGGCCACACCGCCGGGACCGAGGACGCCGAGGTCCTGGTGCACCGCTCCGACGACGCCCTCTACGTCGCCAAGGAGGCCGGGCGCAACCAGGTCGCCGCCGCCTGAGCCGGGATCACCCCTGCCGCGCACTGAGCGCGCGCAGGTAGACCCGCTCGTGAGCGTCGAGGGTGGCCTCCAGGTCGAGGGTCTCCTCGGCGTGGCGCCGGCACGCCACACGGCTCAATTGATCCGCACGCCTCACCCCCGCCGCAGCCCCGGCGACGTCGTCCGGGGCGACCAGGATCGCGCTGACCTCCTCGTCCACGACCTCGGGGAGGCCCCCCCGGCGGAAGCCCACCACCGGGGTCCCGCAGGCGTTGGCCTCGGCCGCCACCAGCCCGAACGGCTCCTCCCAGGCCGGCGCACAGATCACGGCCGCGGACCGCCCCATCTCGATCCAGAGGGTGCGCCTCTCCAGCGCGGGCAGGATGTCCACGGTCGCGGGCGGGGCGTTCAGGGCGTAGTCCCGCACAAATGCCCTCACGCGGGCGGCGTATTCGGGGTCGTACCCGGGGCCGCAGAGGAGAAGTCGCCGCCCGGCAAGCCTGGCGATCTCCACCGCCTCCATCGCCCCCTTCTCACGGGAGAAGCGGCCGGCGAAGAGGAGGCGGGTCGAGGTGGAGGTCGCACGCCAGGGGATGGCGTCGATGAGGAGCCCGGGACGGAGCACGCAGTCGACGGGGACGAGCCGGCGCCAGGCGTCGGCGTGGGCCTCCGAGACCCCGGCGACCAGCGGGGGGTTGGCGCCCGTCGCTGCGACGGCCAGGGCGGCGCCGATCCGCGCGTCGGCCGGCATGTGGAGGGTGTGGACCACCGGGGTCGCCAGGGTGGCGGCGTGCAGGATCGCCGGCACGTCGAAGGCGTGGTTGTGGACCACGTCGAATTCTCCCGATCCGATCAGCGCCGCAGTGGCCGCGAACGCCTCGATGGCGAGCGCCTCGGCGGCGTCGTCGTGGGCTGGCCTGCGCCCGGGACGGACCAGGGTCGCGCTCAGCGCGGCGGCGTCGACATCGACCTCCGCCACGGTCACCCCCTCGACCCGAGAGCCGCGGGCGGCGAAGACGGTGACGCCGTGGCCGCGCCCGGTGAGACCGCGGGCGAGGTCCACCAGGAAGGTCTGGACCCCGCCGAGATGGGGCTCGGCGAGCGGCGCGATCAAAGGAGCGATCAGGGCTATGCGCATGCGAGACTGCGCCATTGAACCGCCTTCACCGAATCGAAAGGTGGGTTGGCGTGGAATGAGAACCGCTACGCGATCCTCCACCTCCCACGGTGGTGCCGGCCGCTGCGGCGGCCGGCGCCACCCTCAGCTCCTCCTGAGCGCATCCATGGCTGCGCTGGGGCTCGCCATGGTCTCCTGCGGCACCGCCGGCGCGTCGGCCGGCCTCCCCTCGACCGGGTTCCGGGCTGGCGACCTCACCGGCGGGACCCTGGTCAGCGTCAGCGGCACCAAGCTGATCCTCAGCACCGCCAACGGGAACGTGGACGTCGCCTTCAGCAGCTCGACCCCGATCAGCAAGACGAGCGCCGGCGGCATCTCGGACATCGCGGTCGGGAGCTGCGTCACCGCGACCGGGAGCGTGGACTCCATGGGCGTGATCACCGCCACCGCGGTGACGGTGTCACCGACGGACAACGGCTCCTGCGCGCCTGGCTCGTACCCGGGGGGGAATCCCGGCGGCTTCCCCGGAGGGCGGCTCAACGTCAGCCCCCGGGCGCGGCCCTCCGGCGGGTTCGGCTTCGACTTCGCCAGCGTCCGCGGCGTGGTCACCGCGATGGACGGCACCACGGTGACCGTCCAGGCCACCACCGGCTCCAGTGAGAGCCTCACCGTCCCCACCACCGCCCGGGTCTCCACCACCGCCAGCGGCTCCACCGCCGACCTGGTCGCCGGAGCCTGCGTGGCCGCCGTCGGCCCACGCAACTCCTCAGGAACGGTTGATGCCCGCTCCCTGCTCATCGAGCCGGCCGATGCCTCGGGCTGCTTCATCGGAGGGGGCGGGTTCGGTGGCTTCGGGGGCGGGGGCTTCGGCGGCTTCGGGGGCGGCGGAGACTCCGGCGGGACCACGACCACGTCGTGATCGCCTGAGATGGGCCGGAGGTGCGCGCGGGCCCCGGCTGCGGGAGACTGATGCCATGCGAGTCCTTGTCGCCGAGGATGACCCGGGCCTCCAGGCGGTGCTGGTCCAGGGCCTGGAGGGCGCCGGCTACCAGGTCGACGCCGTCGGCCGCGGTGACGACGCCATCGACCAGCTCAAGTTCTACGAGTACGACGTCGCGATCATCGACTGGCGGATGCCGGGAACCTCGGGCATCGACGTGATCCGCTGGGCGCGGCGCAACGAGCGCCCCACCGCGATGCTCATGCTCACCGCCCGCGACACCCCACCGGACCGGGTCGAGGGCCTCGACGCCGGTGCCGACGACTACCTGGTGAAGCCTTTCGACTTCGCTGAGCTGCTGGCCCGGATCCGTGCCCTGCAGCGCCGTCCCCGCGGGGTGGACGCGCCGGTGATCACCCGTGGCAGCCTCTCGCTCGACCCGCTGCGCCGCGAGGTGAGCGCGCTCGGGCGTCCCGTGGCCCTCACCACCACCGAGTACAACATCCTGGAGCTGCTGATGCGGCGCTCCCCGGCGGTGGTCGACCGCAAGGCGATCGCCGAGCACGGCTGGCGCGACGAGACCGATGCCCTCGGCTCCAACGCCATCGACGTCCAGCTCAGCCGGCTGCGCGCCAAGCTGCCCAGCGCCGGCATCCGCATCGTCACGGTGCGGGGGGCGGGGTACCGGCTCGAGGAGGCGCAGGGATGAGCACGGGGCGGGCCGCGCGCGGCTCTCACGCGACCGGACCGCCGGACGCGCTCCACCGGGTGCGGGTGGCCTCCACCCGGGTGGCCCTGATCAGCACCGCCATCGTGGCCGCCGTCTACCTGGTGATCGCGATGGTGGTGATGCTCATCGTCACTTCCCGCGAGACCACGGAGGTCGACACCCAGCTCACCCAGGCGCTGACCAACTCGCTCGCAGGAGGCACCCCCCAGCCGGACAGCTCGTCGGGCACGCCTCTCTGGTACTGGTTCGTGGCCACCGACGGCTCCCAGATCGCGTGCGACCCGCAGTCCCAGTTCGAGCAGTGCCCGATTGCAAGCCTCGCCAACCAGGGTCTCCCCGCGTCCGCCGAGTCGGTTGGTGCGAGTCCGCGGACCGTCTCGGCCGCGAGCGGCGACTTCCGAGTCATCGGCACCGACATCACCCCGATCACCTACGACGCCCAGGTCGGCACCGATCCCGCCACCGGGCTGCCCATCGGTGAGCAGTTCACCCTGGTGCGGATGATCATCGGGCAGTCGCTGAGCGGGGTCACCTCCGCCGAGGGCAACCTGATCCTGGCCGAGGCAATCGTCGGCCCGATCCTGCTGCTCGCCGTCTTCCTCGGCGCCCTCACCATCGGCCGGCGGGTCGCGGCCCCGATCGAGGAGGCCCGGGTCCGGCAGATGGAGTTCACCGCCGACGCCTCCCACGAGCTGCGCACCCCGCTCTCGGTGATCGAGGCCCAGACCTCCCTCGCCCTCGCCGAGCCGCGCGACGCGGCCTGGTACCGGGCCGCCTTCCAGCGGGTGCAGGGTGAGAGTGGCCGCATCCGCCGCCTGGTCGAGGACCTGCTCTGGCTGGCGCGGTTCGACACCACCCGCGACCGCGCGCCCGCCGAGCACGTGGACCTCGCCATCCTGGCCGAGATGGCGGCCGACCGGTTCACCGCCGTCGCCGAGGCCAAGGGGGTTCACCTGTCGGTGCGGACGGCCCCGGTGCCACTGGTCGTGCACGCTCCCCCCGAGTGGCTCGACCGGCTCCTCGGGGTGCTCCTCGACAACGCCTGCAAGTACGTGCCGGAGGGCGGCACCGTCGACGTGGCCGTCTGGGCCGATGGCAACCGCGTCCGCCTCGCGGTGGACGACTCAGGGCCGGGCATCCCGGCAGCGGAGAGATCGCGCATCTTCGACCGGTTCCGCCGTGCCACGGATCAGCCCGGCGGGGCCGGCCTGGGGCTCGCCATCGCCAACTCGGTGGTCAGCGCGACCGGTGGACGCTGGACGATCGGCGACTCGCCGCTGGGCGGCGCCAGCCTGGGCGTGGTCTGGCCGCGCTCGCTGAGCGGCGCCCACGGCTCCGCGGGCGCTGCGCCGGAGCCGCTGCCGCCCGCCGCCGCGCCGGCCGCGGCTGCGCCCGCCGCGACCCCGCAGCCGCTGACGCCTCCCACCATTGCGCCGGCATCGACCCCGCCCGCCGACGGGAGTGCCCGCCCGTCGCCGGCGACCGTCGCCGGGCCACCCCGCCGGGACCCCACGAGCGACCCGCAGCCGGCCGGCTGA
>DNAU01000306.1 GCA_003491925.1 Chloroflexota bacterium | reverse complement strand
ATCTCCTCGCCGCCGCCCGCCGGACCGTCCGTGAGCTGACCCCTCACGAGGTGCGGGAGATGGGGGGCCGCACCCTCATCGACGTCCGCGAGCAGGACGAATGGGACCAGGGGCACATCCCCGGCGCGATCCATCTGAGCAAGGGCTACATCGAGATCCGGATCGAGGAGACGGTGCCGGAGCGATCCACCCCGATCACCCTCTACTGCGCGGCGGGAGTCCGCTCCCTGCTCGCCGCCCAGGTCCTGGACGCCATGGGCTACCACGACGTCGCCTCGATGTCGGGCGGTTACGGAGCCTGGAAACAGGCGGGCTACGAGTTCGTGGTCCCCCGCACCCTGACCGCCGAGCAGAAGCTGCGCTACAGCCGTCACCTGCTCATGCCCGAGATCGGCGAGGAGGGCCAGGGCAAGCTCCTGGACGCCAGGGTGCTGATGATCGGCACCGGTGGGCTGGGCTCGCCGGCCGCGCTCTACCTGGCCGCGGCGGGGGTCGGCACCATCGGGCTCGTCGACTTCGACACCGTGGACGTCAGCAACCTCCAGCGCCAGATCCTCCACACCCAGGATCGGATCGGCATGCCCAAGACCCAGTCCGCGAGGATCGCCCTCAACGCGCTGAACCCGGACGTCCGGGTGGTCGAGCACGCCGAGGTCCTCACCAGCGAGAGCGCCCCCCGGCTCTTCCGCCAGTACGACGTGATCGTCAACGGCTGCGACAACTTCCCGACCCGCTACCTGGCCAACGACGTCGCCATCTTCGAGCGCAAGCCGCTCGTCGACGGCGGCATCTTCCGCTTCGAGGGCCAGGTGTCCACGATCGTCCCCTTCCTCTCGCCCTGCTACCGCTGCCGCTACCCCGCGCCGCCGCCCCCCGAGGAGGCTCCGTCCTGCGCCGAGGCGGGGGTGCTCGGGGTGCTGCCCGGGATCGTCGGCGTGCTCCAGGCGACCGAGGTGATCAAGCTGATCCTCGGCACCGGCGAGCTGCTCACCGGGCGCCTCCTCCACATCGACGCCCTCGACATGCGCTTCCGCGAGTTCCGGGTCCCCCGTGACCCCGAGTGCCCGGTCTGCGGCGAGAACCCGACGATCACCGAGCCGATCGACTACGAGGGCTTCTGCGCGGTGCCCCTCAACCGGCCTGCGGCGGCGCCGCCCGTGCTTGCCGCCGCCGGCTGATCCGCCCCGCGTCCCACCGCGCCTCCGGACGCAGCCCCGGCGCGGCCCGCGCCGGCGCCCCCCGGCTCAGTCGATCCGCTCCAGGAACCCCCGCAGCGCCGCGGTGAAGGCGGGCGGGTCCTCGAGGTTGGTGAGGTGGCCGACCCCGGGGATCACCACCAGCTCCCCGTGCGGCAGGGCTGCGGCCACCGCGCGGGCCTCGTCCAGGCTGACGATGGCGTCCTGCTCGCCGTGGATCACCAGCGCCGGGACCGCCACCGAGCCGAGCAGGGAGGTGCTGTCGGGGCGGCATGCCATCGCCGACTGGCAGGCGGCGATTCCCGCGGGCCGGCAGCGCCGGATCCGCCCCACCACCGGGTCGGCGATGTGGGGCTCGCCACGAGCCCGGGGGCCGAGCAGCCGCTTGACCATGGGGACGGCGGTCTCGACCCCGTCCCGGAGCGCCAGCCCGGCCATGGTGCGCCGGTTCTCCGCCTGCTCCGGGGTGTCGGCCGCGGCGCGCGAGGAGGCGAGCACCAGGGCGCGCACCCGCTCGGGGGCGAGGCGCAGCAGCGCCAGCGCGGTGTAGCCGCCCATGGAGAGGCCGATCACGACCACCTGCCCGGCCCCGGCCGCGTCGAGGGCGCGGAGCACCGCTCCGACGTAGCCGTCGAGGGTGGCGCTCCGCGGGTCGGCCAGCTCCGGCGAGTCGCCGCAGCCCCACATCTCCGGGCGCAGGCAGCGGAAGTCACCGGAGAGGGCGGCGACCTGGTGATCCCACTGCGAGGCGTCGAGTGGGAAGGCGTGGAGGAAGAGGAGGGCCGGCCCGGAGCCGGTGTCGTGGAGCGCGGGCACGGGCGCGGGCGGCACCTGCGGGTCGCCGCTCGAGCCGTGTCCGGGTACCTGCTCAGGCTTCACGCCCGGGTCGGGCTCCGACCCCGGGGACGAGCGGCCGCCGCCCTCCCTCATTGATTCAGGCGCTGTTGGAGATGGGCTGGAGCGGAAAGTCCACGTCCAGCGTCGCCTCCTCGATGTGCGTGCGGGCATGCCGCTCGACGTCGCGGAGCTTGAGGATCTCGGCCGGGGTGATCAGGGTGACGGCGACCCCGCTGCGTCCCGCCCGGCCGGTGCGGCCGACTCGGTGGAGGTAGTCGTCGGGCGTGCCCGGCACGTCGTAGTTGATCACGTGGCTGATGTCGTCGATGTCGAGGCCGCGCGCGGCCACGTTGGTGGCGATCAGCGAGCGCACGTGGGTGGCCACGAACCGCCGCATCGCCTCGTCGCGCTCCTTCTGGGTGAGGTCGCCGTGGAGCACCCCGATGGTGTAACCGCGCCGCTCGATCTGCACCTGGAGCAGGTCGGCGGTGCGCTTGGTCTCCACGAAGATGAGCGCCATGGTCACGTCGGGCTGGTCGAGGATGCG
>DNAU01000268.1 GCA_003491925.1 Chloroflexota bacterium | reverse complement strand
TCGCGTAGACGAGGACGCGGCGCCAGGTGACCCCGTCGCGGATCAACCACTCGAGGGTGATGAGGACACCGAGGATCAGCGCGGTCTGGAGGGTGTGCTCCATCCCCAGGACGATCAGCTCGGGCAGGAAGAGGACGCTCGGCAGCAGCATCACGGCGAGGTAGCGCACCGGATGGTTGCGGCCGCGCCGGAGCACCACCAGGTCCTGGCGGCGGGTGACCAGCCAGACCACGACCATCGCCGCCAACCCGTTGAGGATGAAGGGGAACCATTCGGTCAGCGCCGGCAGAACCTTGATCAGGCCGGCCAGGAGCAGGATCCATCCCGGCGACGAGTCCGCGGACTCCCAGTCCCTCGGGACGACCCCCCAGGTCCCGGTGGCGGCGAAGGTCCGGGCCATCGAGAGATGGATGTAGGCGTCGTCGATGATGTAGGTGAGGGTGCCGCGGGTCAGGACGACGATCGCGACCATGAGCGCGGCGGTGACCAGCGCCAGCCCCGCGCAGGCGACCCAGAAGGTGCGCCGGCGGTCGATCTCGTCGGGGGGGACCGCCAGCGCAGACGTGTTGACCATGACCTCGCGGTGCAAGCTGGGGGCGCGGCCCGTCGAGGGCCCGGCCTGGCACCGGTCTTACCATCCGGTGGGCTGCCGGCCCGGCGGTCGTGACTGAATCGAGATACCACCTTGGCGAGTCGGTTGCCGGGGCGCCGGGGCTGCCGCGCGGCTCGGTGGCCTCTCGCCAGGCCGGGGGGCGGGTGACCGCGTCTCCCGCGGGTCGTTCGGCCCCCCTGGCGTAGGCTACCTGCATGCCCGCGCCCGCACCGTCCCCCCGCCTCGGCTGGACCGAGGACGAGGAGGCCAACCGCCTGGTTGCCGGCAACCCGCTGGCGCTGCTCATCGGCTTCTGCCTCGACCAGCAGTTCCCCATCGAGCAGGCCTTCCTCGGACCGCTCCGCATCCGTGAGCGGCTCGGAACCCTGGATGCGGTGCGCCTGGCCACCACCGACCCGGACGCCTTCGTCGCCGCCTTCCGCACCCCGCCCGCAGTGCATCGCTTTCCGGCCAGCATGGCCGGGCGGGTCCAGGGCCTCTGCCGCGTCGTCGCGGAGAGCTACGGCGGCGACGCCTCCCGCCTCTGGCGCGAGGCCGGCACCGCGGCCGAGCTCCACCGCCGCTTGACCGCCCTGCCCGGCGTCGGGCCGCTCAAGGCCAGGATCGTGACCGGCGTCCTCGCCCGCCACTTCGGGGTCCGGCCGGCGGGATGGGAGGAGGTCTCCCCCGACTTTCCGACCCTCGCCGACGTCACCACCGCTGACGAGCGCCGCGCCTACCAGGCCGGCAAGCGGGCCCACAAGGCGGCCATGCGCGCCGAGGTCGACGCGCGGTCTGGCGGTGGCGCGGCGGCGAGGAGGGGTCTCCGGCGGCGCCCGGCCCCGCCGGGGGGCGGTACGCCGCGGCGGCGGACCCGGCCATGACCACCACCGCCCGAGCCCCGATCGAGGTCTACGAGGACGGAGAGGCTCGGATCGTCAAGGTCGGCCCCATGGGCCCCTACGGCAACAACGCCTACATCGTCCGGGATACCTCGGCGCACGCCGGCCTGCTGATCGACATGCCACTCGAGGAGGCCCCCCTCCTCGCGGCGATTACCGCCGAGGGAGGCGTCCAGACCATCGTGGCCAGCCACTGGCACCTCGATCACTGGGCGACCTACGACGCGGTCCGCGCCGCGACCGGCGCCCCGGTCCTCGTCGGTGACGCCGAGATCAACATCCCCGAGGAGCGGATCGACGGCCGGCTGCGGGACGGCGCCGAGGTCCGGGTCGGCGGCGTCCGCATCGAGGTCCTCCACACCCCCGGCCACACCCCGGGGAGCATCTCGCTCCGCGTGGGCCAGGCGGTGATCACCGGCGACACGCTCTTCAACGGCGGCCCGGGACGGACCTTCGACTTCGGTGATCTCGAGACGATCCTCGCCTCCATCGACGCCCGGCTGCTGCCCCTCCCTCCGGGCACGGTTGTGCTCCCCGGCCACGGGGTGAACACCTCGATCGCCGAGGCCAGGACCGGCCGCGACGCCTACCGGCGGCACCCCAGGCCGCCCGGCTTCTTCGGGGACGTGGAGTGGCGCCGCTGACGCGCTCAGTGCCGAGCCGGCCCTCTCCCCTCACGCGTGACCGCGGCGGAGGGTGGGATCTAGTGCACCGGCCCAGAAGGAACTTCCCGTTTCATCCGGCCATTTCCGCCGGCGGCGCTGCGCGCCCTGAAGCCAGCGTCGGGGGGCCCGGCGGTTCGTCGTCACGCACCCACTGGTGCGCTCCTCCTCCCGCCACCCCTTCCTCGGCTCCGGCGGTCTGGCTGGCGAACCAGAAAGCCACCTCCGGGCCGGTGCACCAGGGGGGCGGGACCGCCGCGGGTACCATCTCGGGAGCGCGCCCGCATCGTCTAGCGGTCAGGACCTCACCCTTTCAAGGTGGCAACCGGGGTTCGACTCCCCGTGCGGGTACGCGGTCGAGAGGTGGGATGCCGCCCTCACTGGACCATGTGGTAGCCGCTGATGCCCAGGGTTACCAGCAGGGTCAGGGCTCCGAGCACCACCAGGGCACGGCGGAGGTCCTGCGGCGACGGCAGGCTCCTGCCCAGCAGCACCCAGACCGGGTAGGTCAGCACGCAGAAGCGGAGCGCCGACATCAGCGGGCTGAAGCCGTTGACGTGGCTGACGATGACGAGCAGGCTGACCGCTGCGTACGCGGTATCCGACGGCCTCAGACGTCTCCACATGAAGAAGATGCAGACGAGGAGGGCGCCGACGGCGAGGAGGTTGAGCAGCTCGGGGATGTCAGCGTGCGAGAACACCCAGAGCAGGCTGTCCCAGACCGCGACGCCGGGAAAGACGGTGTGGGCGTGCCAGTACACCTGCTCCGCGGCGAGGATGCCCCCTGGGTATCCGTGGCCGGTGACATACAGCTCGAAGCCGAGCAGGCAGGCGGGTGGCAGAACCAGCGACCCATGCGAGAGGCGGAACGGCCGCTGATTCGCGGTCAGCCGGGCTCGCGCCTGGATCCCGAGCTCGATCAGCACGGGGACCATCACCAGGATCCCCTGGATGCGGGCGAGCGTCGCCCCCGCCGCGAACAGGGATGCCAGCACGATCCGCCCCCGCCGCGCCGCCAGCACCGCGGCCAGGGTGAAGGTGAGGAAGGTGGCCTCGGAGAGCGGGGAGAGCAGGAAGAAGATTGCCGGTCCCACTCCGAGCAGAAGCTGGGCGCGGTACCCGGCCTTCTCGCCGAATTCGGTCTCCACCAGCCGGAAGAGGAGGGTGAGCGCGACGACGGTCAGCACCGAGTTGACCACCAGCCCGGAGAGGATGGAGTCCCCACCGAGAAGGCTCATGAACGCCCGCGTGAGCAGCGGGAAGAGCGGGAAGAAGACCCCGACGGGACCGATGCCGGAGCTGGGTGGGAGGTACCCG
>DNAU01000156.1 GCA_003491925.1 Chloroflexota bacterium | reverse complement strand
ACGTTGTTGATGCGGTCCCAGGACAGCTCGCTGATGTGGATCAGGCCATCGGCTCCGCCGAGGTTGACGAAGGCTCCGTAGCTGGTCAGGCCGCTCACCTTGCCGACGATCAGGTCACCGACCTTGAGCTTCTCGAACAGCTCCTCGCGCTGGCGCGCCCGGTCCTCGTCCTGGGCGGCGCGCTGGGAGACGATCAGGCGGTTCCGCTTGCGGTTGACCTCGAGGATCTTGACCGGGATCTTGGTCCCCACCAGCTCCATCAGGTTGCCGGAGAACTGGCGGGCCACCTGGCTCGAGGGCAGGAAACCGCGCAGCCCCATGATGTTGACGATCAGCCCGCCCTTGTTCTGCTCGCGCACCTCGGCGTCGAGGATCTCCCCCTCGGACTCCTTCTCGGCGACGGCCTGCCAGATCGACTCGGCGCGGGCCTTGCGCAGCGAGAGGATCACCCGACCCTCATCGTCCTCGGGCTGGAGCACGTAGACCTTGACCCGCTCCCCGGGGGCGA
Source organism: Chloroflexota bacterium (assembly GCA_003491925.1). Classification (GTDB taxonomy): domain Bacteria; phylum Chloroflexota; class Dormibacteria; order Aeolococcales; family Aeolococcaceae; genus Changshengia. The sequence goes on along the minus strand of DNAU01000156.1, from coordinate 2,442 downwards.
GGGTCACCGCGGCCTCGTTGCGTCCGGAGAGCTCCCGGTTGGAGATCACCCCCTCGGACTTGGCCCCGATGTCGACGAGCACCTCATCGGGGTCGACCCGCACCACCACGCCCTCGACGATGTCGCCGTAGGCAAGGGATTTGACGCTGCCCTCCTCCTCGCGGAGAAGGTCCTCCATGGTGAGCGGCTCGCGCTCCGGGGTCTCGACGCTGGGGGCCAAATGTCTCCTTCTGTCTCTCTCGCCTGCCGCTCAGGAGAGCGTCCTGCCGAGGGATGTGGGCGCGGTGCCCAGAACGGTGCCGCATGGGGGCGTTGAACAGGCGCGTTTGCGTCGTTGCCGGTGCGGCACGGGCAGTCTACCAGGGTAGCGCCATTCGGCCTGAACACGGAGCCCCCTTTCGATCGGATCGCCGCCCCACGGCGCGCGGCGGCAGGCCGCCGGCCCGGCGCCGCACGACGGCCGAGGGGACCTGACCGCCAGCGGTTTTCACGCCCGCTGCGGCAGGCTGCGCGATCGCCCCCGAACGCCGGCAACCCCCGGAATTCCCGGCCCTCAACGGCGCGATCGCGCCCTGCCCCGGGGTCGCCCACGGCCGGGCGCGCCTGTCAGGGTTTCGTTGCAGCCCGTGACCGGGGCAATACAGGACCCTCGGAGGTCGCGTCGCAGCGCCGTGGGAACCTCGGTGACGCCATGAGGGTCACGATCACCTGCGAAGAGTGTGGGCACAAGCACCGGCTCGAGCGGCGCATCAGCGAGCCGGGACCGATCTGGATCATCTGCCACAACTGCGAGCTGCCCCTGCAGGCAGTCCTGGAGGGCCCCACCGCCCGGCAGGTGCAGACCGCCTTCGCGGTGTGGAAGGACATCTTCAACCTCTCCGACGTGGGGACGGCCAGCTAGGCTCCGACCCGGCCTCCCCTTCCCGGTCCGGCTTCCGCCACGGCTTCCGCGTTCGCCTCTGGGTGGACTAACCTTGGAAGCCGATGCCACCGGCGACCGCCAAGCCTCCCGCCCCCGTCGCGACGCCGATCGAAACCCCGGCGGGCGGTGAACGGAGCGTCCGCGACCCGGGCTGGAACGTGGTCGTCTGGAACGACCCGATCACCCTGATGTCGTACGTCGTGCTGGTGTTCCGGCGGCTGTTCGGGTACGACTTCGAGACCGCCACCCGATTGATGCTCCAGGTCCACCACGAGGGCAAGGCGGTGGTCGCCACCCAGCCCCGGGAGCAGGCCGAGGTCTCGGTGTGCCGTCTCCACGGCTTCGGCCTGCAGGCCACCCTGGGTCGCGGGTAAGAGCCGGTGGCCGAGGTCCGCAAACGGCGCGGACGCATCCAGCTCCGTCTGAACACCGAGGAGAGGGCGGCGCTCGGGATGATCGTCGAGCAGCTCTCGCCCCAGGCGGGGAAGGTCCGCCGCACCGTCCCGGTGGCCTATGAGGATGCCGAGCTCCAGGCCGAGTACGACCGCTGGGTGCGCCCCGAGATCGAGCGGGGGCGCGGCGAGGACCTCGAGGTCATCCGCGGCTGCCTCGGCTCCGGGGAGGACGTGACCTCGCTCAGCGACGACCAGGCGCTGGCGTGGGTGCGCGGCCTCAACCTCCTGCGGCTCACCGCCGGCGGGCTGCTCGGTATCGAGGACGACGGCTGGGACCAGCGCGCCGACGACGCCCTGCGCCGCTCCCCCGAGTTCCGGGTGCTGCTCGCCCTCGGTCTGCTCCAGGAGGAGCTGGTCTCGGTCCTCGAGGGCTGAGGCTCCGCGCGATCGCGGCGACGGGGGCCACGATCGCGGCGCCGCGGGGCAGGTGCTCGCACGATCGCGGCGGCGTGGGGCAGGTGCTTCGCTCCGGTCCGGCCGCAGGACGGCTTGCCCGCCGTCCTGCGGCCTTCCATCCCACCCCGCGTGGCAGGCCACGTGGGGACCCCGGACGGCGCGGTTGCATCCGCGCCTCCGGCAAACCTGCGCTCAGAGCCCGCCCCACGACGCCTCAGCGGGGGCACCATCACCGCGACCTCCCCGCCGGGTGCGCCCTGGTCTAGCCAGTGCCGGGCGCGGTCCGTCCGCTTGTCAGCGTGGACCTCGCAAAGCCCGGCGAAGAGGGGTGCGGAACCCGTTCGAGGCGACCACGAGCTAGAGGGGAAGGTCTCAAAGCTCCGAGCTCAAACTCGATGCAGCGTGATCCAGAGATCAGGCTTGACCTGCGCGGCCAGCATCTGCGGCCAGAACCGGGGACCGTGGCAGCGGAAGTTGGCCACCTCGACCGTCTCCCGATAGGCGATGGTCCCGACCACCCCCCCGTCAAGCGCGATGTTCCACGTCTCGCTCTGGCCGCTCGCAAACCCACTCACCGCGTTCCCACTCCAGGCGCGGGAAAGGCTAAGTGTGGCCTCGGCCATGGTCAGCTCCTCCGAATGCCTGAATCCGCCGCACGGTGCCCGCCGG
>DNAU01000186.1:309-11035 GCA_003491925.1 Chloroflexota bacterium | reverse complement strand
GGAGACCGAGGGGATGGCGGTGCGCCCCTCCCTCGACGGATGCATCAAGTGCACGATCTGCGAGAGTGCCTGCCCCTATGCGGCGGTCACTGAGCGCTTCCCCGGGCCCAAGACCGTGGGGCCCCAGGAGGAGCGGTTCCGTCACGGTCCCCTCTCGGCCGACTGGTCGGTGGACTACTGCTCCGGCTGCGGGATCTGCAGCCGGGTCTGTCCCCAGGACGTCAGGATCGCCGAGATCAACTCGCGTGCCCGGGCCCAGCTCAAAGAGCAGCGCGGCATCCCCCTGCGCGACCAGCTCTTGGCCAGACCCGACTGGATGGGTCGGCTGGGCCGGCCGATACGCCCACTCTTTAACTGGGCCATGGGCACTTCCCTGGTGCGCTTCCCGGTGGAACGCATCATCGGCATCCACCGCAAGGCCGCGGTCCCGAAGGTGGCACCGCGCACCTTCCAGCAGTGGGCGCGACACCATCCCAGCCGCCCCGCGCGCGACCGGGTGGTCTATTTCCACGGCTGCAGCACCAACTACTTCGAGCCCCGGCTGGGCCGGATGGTGGTGGCCGTGCTCGAGCACCAGGGGCTGGCAGTGGACATCCCCCCGCAGGGCTGCTGCGGGCTGCCCCTCCAGTCCAACGGGAACTTTCCCGCCGCCCGCACCTACGCCACCCGGCTGGCCCGCGAGCTACACCGCTCCGCGGGGGAGGTCCCCGTCATCGCCTCGTCGACGAGCTGTGGGCTGATGCTCAAGCGCGAGGCGCGCGAGATCCTCGGGCTGGAGGACCCCGCCCTGGTCGACATCTCGGAGCGCACCTACGACATCTTCGAGTTCCTCCGCGACCTGCACGAGCAGGGCCGCCTGAAGACCGACTTCGTCCCGGTCGAGCTGACCGCCGCCTATCACGCGCCCTGCCAGCAGCAGAATCAAATGATCGGCAAGCCCGCCCTCGACGTCCTCGCGCTGATCCCGGGCCTCAAGCTGGTGGAGCTGGATCGGGACTGCTGCGGGGTCGGCGGCACCTACGGGATCAAGCGCGAGAAGTACGCGATCTCGATGGCGGTCGGCGAGGGCCTCTTCTCGGACATCAAGCAGACCGCCCCCGACCTAGTGCTGTGCGACAGCGAGACCTGCCGCTGGCACATCGCCAAGGCCACCGGGTTCCCGGTCATCCATCCCCTGGAGCTGCTGCACCGGGCCTATGGCGGCCACTGAGCCGGCCGATCCCACAGGCGGCGCGCCCGCCGGCGCTCCGCCCGGCGACCTCCCACCGGGCGAAGCGCCGGTCGGCCTGGTCCTGGTCTCCCACAGCGCCCAGCTCGCCGAGGGCGCCGCTGAGCTGGCCCGGGCGATGGCCGGCGAGGACGTCAAGATCGTCGCGGCCGGGGGCATGGAGCCGCCCGAGACCGCCCTCGGCACCGACGCGGTGCGCGTCGCCGCCGCGATCGAGGCGGCCTGGTCGGAGCGGGGGGTGCTGGTGCTCATGGACCTGGGCAGCGCCCTGCTCTCCGCCGAGATGGCGTTGGAGCTGCTCCCCGAGGAGCACCGGGGCCGAGTGCTGCTGAGCGCGGCCCCCCTGGTCGAGGGCGCGGTGTCGGCGGCGGTGACCGCGCGGCTGGGGGAGCCGCTCGAGCGGGTGGCGCTCGAGGCGACCGGGTCGCTGGACGCCAAGCGTGCTCAGGTCGGGGGCCCGGGGGCGGGCGGCTCCGCCGAGGCGGGGACACCCCTCGACACCACGGGGGTCGCCCCCGCCGGTGCCGGCCACGGGGCCGCTGCCCGGGTCCCGACCCCCGAAGTCGGCGGCCCCGTCGTCGAGGCCCAGATCGCCGTGGACATCCCCCTTGGGCTCCATGCCCGGCCGGCCGCGCGGGTGATCCGCGCCACCGGGGGGATGGACGCCGTGGTCCTCGCCGGCAACGCGACCACCGGTTCGGCGCTGGTGGGCGCGCGCAGCCTCAACGCCCTCGCCGGCCTCCAGGTGCGCGAGGGCCATGAGCTGCTGGTGCGCGCCACCGGCCCCGACGCGCAGCGGGCGATCGACGCCCTGCGCGCCCTGGCGGCACGCCGGTACGACGAGCCTGCCGGGGCCCCGACCGCGGGTGGCGTCCCGTCGGGGCGGGCTCCCGCCCCCTCCCCCGCCGGCACCGCACCACCCCCTCCTCCGGGCCGGCCCGGCGAGCTGCGCGGCATCCCCGCCTCCTCCGGCATCGCCATCGGCACCCTGCAGGTGCTGGAGGAGGCCGACGTACCGATCCCGACCGGCGAGGCCACCGAACCGGCCAACGAGCTGGAGACCCTGGAGCTGGCGCTGGTCGCGACCCGCTCGGAGCTCGAGCAGCTGCGCGACCAGACCCGGGTCCGCTCGGGCGGCTACGAGGCGGAGATCATCGACGCGGACCTGCTCTTCCTCGAGGACCCCGAGCTCCTCGAGCCCGCTCGGGCGGCGATCACCGGGGACCGCCGGACCGCCGCCCAGGCCTGGTCCGAGGTTTCGACCCGGCTGGGGAAGGCCTGGGAGCAGCTCGACGACCCCACCATGCGGCTCAGGGCTGCGGACCTCGCGGGGGTGAGCCGCAGGGTGCTCCATCGACTGCTGGGCCGGTCCGCTCCCGTCCTCCGCCAGCCCGGGATCCTGGTGGCACGTGACCTCGCTCCCACCGACACCGCGGCGCTGGACCCCTCCCGGGTGATGGGGATCGCCACCGCCGGCGGCGGCCCCACCTCGCACAGCGCCATCCTGGCCCGCGCCCTGGGGATCCCCGCGGTGGTGGGCCTGGGCGACCAGCTGCTCGCGCTGCCGCCGGGGCGGAGTGCCCTGCTCGACGGCGGGCGGGGCACGCTGACCATCGACCCCCCGGCGGAGCTGGTCCGGCGGGCCCGCGCCGAGGCGCGGGAGGAGCAGCGCCGGGCGGCCCGGGCCGCCGCCGCGGCGCACCGGCCCGCGGTGACCCGTGACGGGGTGGCGGTGGAGGTCGCCGCCAACATCGGCGCGGTCGAGGAGGCCACCCGGGCGGTCGAGGCGGGCGCCGACGGGGTCGGGCTGCTCCGCACCGAGTTCCTCTTCCTGGAGGCGGAGTCGATGCCCGGGGAGGAGGCCCAGGCGCGCGTCTACACCGAGATCGCCGAGCGACTGGGGGGCCGCCCGCTGACCATCCGGACCCTCGACGTCGGCGCCGACAAGCCCCTCCCCTATCTCCGCTCCGTGCACGAGGACAACCCGGCCCTCGGGCTGCGCGGCATCCGCCTCGGCCTGGCCCAGCCCGAGGTGCTGACCGCCCAGCTCCGCGCCGTGGTCGCGACTGCGCGGCGATACCCGGTGCGGGTGATGTTCCCGATGGTGTCGGGCGCGGGCGAGGTCGACGCCGCCCGAGCGCTGCTCGCCCAGGTGGCCGGAGCCGCACCGCTCACCCTCGAGGTCGGGGTCATGGTGGAGATCCCCGCCGCGGCCCTCACCGCCGCGCGGCTCGCCGAGCGCGTCGACTTCTTCTCACTCGGCACCAACGACCTCTCCCAGTACACGCTCGCGGCCGACCGCGGCAACGCCGAGGTGGCCACGCTCGCCGACGCCCTCCACCCCGCGACCCTGCGGCTGATCGCGGAGACCGTCCGGGCGGCGCGCCCCCGGGGGCGCTGGGTGGGGGTGTGCGGTGAGCTGGCCGGCCAGGTCGAGGCGGTGCCGCTGCTGATCGGCCTCGGGGTGAGGGAGCTTTCGGTGGCGGTGCCCTCGGTGGCCAGGATCAAGGAGGCGGTGCGCGCGGCGGACTCCGGTGCCTGCGTCCGGCTGGCCCGGCGGGCGCTCAGGCTGCCCGACGGCGCCGCCGTCCGGCTCCTCCTCTCGGCCGCCGCCGGACGTGCGACCATTGCTCGGCATGGCTCGCCGGTCCCCTCCCGTCGCGCCCCAGCGCGGAGCGCCGATTCCCCTCGCCGCAGGTGACGGCGCGCCGGTGAGCCCGGTGAGCGTGCTCCCGGGAGTGGCCGTCCGCTCCCGCGCCCGCACCGCCTTCGTGGGCAGCACCACCGTGCTGCGCCTGGTCCTCACCCCGGTGGTGGCGGCACTCGCCCTCGGGGGGCAGGGCCGATGGGCGGCCGTGGTGTTCGCGATCGCGGCCAGCACCGACTACCTCGACGGCTACCTGGCGCGGCGCTGGGGCGTGACCACGCTGACCGGCAGCTTCCTTGACACGACCGCCGACAAGGTCATGGTGGCGGGCGTGCTGATCGCCCTCACCAGCATCGGCCAGGCCTCACCGTGGGCGGCGATGATCATCGTCTGCCGGGAGCTGATGGTGATGGGCCTGCGCGGGTCGGTGGCCGTCTCCGGCAAGGTGATCCGGTCGTCCCAGCTCGGGCGCACCAAGGCCGCCGTGCAGTTCGTCGCCATCATCCTGCTGCTGCTCCGGGTCGATCAGCGTCTCGGGCCGACCGGGATCGGGGAGTGGGCGCTCTGGATCGCGGCCGGGCTCACCGTGGCGTCGGCCGCCGACTACCTCTCGCGCTGGGCGGCCTCCACCCTCCGAAGCTCCGCGCCGGCCACCCCGGAGTGAGCGCACCGGTCCTCCTCACCGGGGCCGGTGGCTTCGTCGGAGGTGCCGTCCTCGAGCGACTGCTCGGAGCCGGCTTCGAGGTGCGCGCCCTGGTGCGCGGCCCGGAGACGGCGACCAGGGTCGGCTGCGCCGGCGCTCAGCCGGTGATCGGAGACATCCTGGACGGTGATGACCTGGTGACCGCGATGCGCGGCTGCGAGCTGGTCTTCCACGTCGCCGGGCTCAACAAGATGTGCCTGCCCGACCCTGCTCCCCTGATGCGGACCAATGTCGACGGCTCGGTCAGCGTCGTCCGCGCGGCCGCCCGGGCCGGGGTCCGCCGCATCGTCTACACCTCCTCGGCCGCCACCCTCGACAGCGCGCCCGAGCCTGGACGGCCGGACGGCGGACCGCATCGCTTCCTCTCCGAGTACGCGCGCTCCAAGTACGAGGCCGAGCGCCAGGTCCTGGAGCTCGCTCCCCGTCTGGGTGTCGAGCTGGTCTGCCTCAACCCCGCCTCCGTGCAGGGCCCGGGTCGCACCACCGGCACGGCACGCTGGCTGATCCGGTACGCCAACGGCCGGCTGCACTGGCTGGTCGACGCACCGGTCAGCCTGGTCGACATCGTCGACTGCGCCGAGGCGCACCTGCTCGCCGCCACCCGCGGTGAGCCGCTGCACCCCTACGTGATCAGCGGGTCCACCCAGCGCATCTCGGAGATGGTGCACACCCTGGGGACGGTCGCCGGCCGGACCTACCCGCTCCGCTTCCTCCCCGCCGGCCCGGCGGTCGCCGCCGCCTCGGTGGCGGGCTTCGGCTTCCGGGCGGCGGGGCGGCGGGCCCCGGTCTGCCGCGAGATGCTGCGGACGCTGGCCCACGGCCACGCCTACGACGGAGCTCCCGCGGCGCGCGAGCTGGGCTTCACCTACACGCCGCTGGAGGAGACGCTCCGGCGGGCGCTCGCCTGGTACATCGAGAACGGCCATGTGAGGGCGGGCGCCGCGGCGGCGTGACCACACCCGGGAGCCGCGGTCGGGGCCCGGTTCCGGCCACTCCGGGCAGGCCGTGAATCTCCCGGTTCGGACCACCCCGAGCAGGGCGATGAATCTCCCGGTTCCGACCACCCGGGCATGGCCGTCAGCTCCCGGGCCGCCCGGGCTATCGTGTTCGCGTGCAGATGGTGCCACTGGGCCGGGCTGGGCCCCCGGTCAGCCGGATCGGGCTGGGCATGGCCGCTCTCGGGCGGCCGGCCTACATCACGACCGGGCGGGCCGACGACTTCGGCGAGGACCGCTCCGAGGACGCCTTCCGCCGGCGCAGCTGGGAGGTCCTCGACGCGGCATATGCGGCAGGGGTCCGCTACTTCGACTGCGCCCGCTCGTACGGGTCGGCCGAGGCCTTCGTCGCCGGCTGGCTGGCGCGCGCCGATCCGCCCGACGTGGTGGTCGGCTCCAAGTGGGGTTACACCTACGTCGGCGCCTGGGACCCGGCGGCGGCGGTGCACGAGGTGAAGGACCACTCGCTGGCGACCTTCGAGCGCCAGCACGCCGAGACCGTCGCCCTGCTCGGCTCCCACCTCCGCCTCTACCAGGTCCATTCCGCAACCCTGGACTCCGGGGTGCTCGACAACCGGCCCCTCCACGAGGCTCTGGCCCGGCAGCGTGACCTCGGTCTGCTGCTCGGGATCTCGACCTCGGGCCCCGCCCAGGCCGCGACCATCCGCCGGGCGCTCGAGATCCGGTGGGGCGGCGAGTCGCTCTTCGGCGCGGTGCAGGCGACCTGGAACCTGCTGGAGCCGTCGGTCGAGCCCGCCCTGATCGCGGTGGCCGAGGCCGGGTGGGCCGTGATCGTCAAGGAGGCGGTGGCCAACGGCCGGCTGACCGCGCGCGGTGACGCGGGAGCGCCGGCCACGCCCCTCGGAGAGGCCGCGGCGGGGGCCGGCGTGGGCCCCGACGCGCTCGCCATCGCCGCCGCGCTGGCACGCCCGTGGGCGACGGTGGTGCTGAGTGGCGCCGCGACCGTCGACCAGCTCCAGAGCAACCTGCGGGCCGAGGTGCTGACGGAGCTGGACCTCCTCGACCTCCCCGGCCTCGCCGAGGCGCCCGCCGACTACTGGGCCAGCAGATCGAGCCGCCCCTGGCAGTGACCTGACCCCGGCGCCGCGCTTCCGCTCGAGGCCGCTCCGCCGCTGCGAGTGGCCCGGCTTCGCGGTCCCGCTCGACGTCCCGCCACCCCTGGCAACGACTCGGCCGCGCGGTTCCCTCTCGGTGTACCTCCTACGTCTCCCGCTCTCCGTCCCCCCCTCTCCGCGCGGCTTCCGAAGGTATTTTCGTGACGAAATATTCGTCACGAATTGCCTCGCGTCCGGCCTCCCACCACACTCGGGCCGCGGTCTCGAGCAGCGATCTCGTACCGCGGTTTCGGGCTGCGGTCTCGTACCGCGGTCTCGTGCTGCGGTCTCGTGCCGCAGTCTCGTACCGCGGTCTCGTGCCGGTGGCGGTCGACCATGCGGCGCGGGACCCCGCGAAACCGAAGACGGCGCGGATGCGGTTCTCCAGGTAGCGCTCGTAGGGGCGGTGGAGCGGCTCGGGGCCGTTGCCGGCACGAGTTACCTCGTGCGCGGAGCTCAGGCCTCGGGTTCGGCCCGGCGACGGGCGACCATCCGGAGCCGGACCCCGGCGAAGCCGAAGACGGCGCGGATGCGGTTCTCCAGGTAGCGCTCGTACGAGAAGTGGAGCAGCTCGGGGTCGTTGACGAAGAGGACCACGGTCGGGTTGGGAGAGCTCGCCTGGGTGGCGTAGAGGACCTTGAGCCGGCGCCCCCGGTGCATCGCCGGCGGGTGGCTCGCGACCGCCTCCCGGACCAGCTGGTTGAGGGCCGAGGTGGGGATCCGGGTGGCGCGCCCATCGGCCACCGCCTCGGCGGTGTCCAGCACCTTGGCCACGTTGCGTCCCTGGAGGGCGCTCAGCGTCAGCACCGGCACCCCGGGGACGAAGTCGAAGGCGGCGCCGATCTTGGTGAGGGTCTCGGGGTCGGCCCGGTCCTCCTGGGGCACCAAGTCCCACTTGTTGGCGATGACCACCACGCCCTTGCCCGCCTCGGCGGCGTAGCCGGCGATGTGCCGGTCCTGGGCGACGATCCCCTCGGAGCTGTCGACCACCACCAGGGCGACGTCGCTCCGCTCCAGGGCCCGCATCGCCCGGAGCAGGCTGTAGTGCTCGATGTCGGTGCTGACCACCCCCCGGCGGCGGATCCCGGCGGTGTCCACCAGCCGGACCTGGCGGCCATGGTGGTCGACCACCGTGTCGACCGCGTCCCGCGTGGTTCCGGCCACAGATGACACCAACGCCCGCTCCTCCCCCACCAGGCAGTTGAGCAGCGACGACTTGCCGACGTTGGGGCGACCGATGATGGCGACCCGCAGCTCGTCGACCCGCTCCTCGGCGGCGCCATCGGCCGGGGGCAGCCGCTCCAGCACGTCGTCGAGCAGGTCGCCGGTGTCGGTGCCGCTGAGCGCCGAGATCAGCCGCGGGTCGCCGAGGCCGAGCCGGTACAGCTCGTGGGCGTAGTACGGGTCGGCGGATGAGTCCGCCTTGTTGCCGGCGAGGATGACCGGCTTGCCCCCCGACCGCAGGATCCTGGCGACGTCCTCGTCCAGCCCGGTGACGCCGGTGCGGACGTCGACCATCAGGATGCAGAGGTCGGCCTCCTCGATGGCCAGGCGCGCCTGCTCCTGGGTGCCCCGGGTCAGCTCGGCGATCCCGGGGTCGTCGGGGACCAGCGCCGGGTCCAGGCCGGCGGTGTCCACCAGGGTGAAGCGGCGGCCACGCCACTCGGCGACACCGTACAGGCGGTCCCGGGTGAGCCCGGCGGTCTCGTCGACGATCGCGTGCCGCTGCCCGGTCAACCGGTTGAAGAGGGTGGACTTCCCGACATTGGGCCGGCCCACGATGGCGACGATGCCGCTCACCGGGCTCAGCGACGGGTCGCCGCCCCGCCGCCGGGCGCGCCGGGTCCGCACCATCCCCGCGGCCGGGCTCACGACGCCCCGCCCTCGAGGCGCAGCACGATCTGCCGCAACCCCAGCCCCTCGCCGGCGGGGCTGAAGGCGTTGAGATCGCCGCTGGCGTCGCTGACGGTGTTGACGATGAGGTACGCGTAGTCGACCCAGGACCGATCCGAGTCGAACTCCGACGGCCACGCGGGGTGGTCCGGATGGCTGTGCCAGAAGCCGACCACGTCGAGATCGCGGGCCCGGGCCCGGCCGTCGGCGGCCTGGATGTCGGCGGGGTCGAGCTCGTAGCGATCGCGCAGCCGCTCGGTCCAGAGATTGCGCCCGGAGGTGGCCTCCTCCACCACCACCGCTTCCCCGTCGTAGGCGCCGATCAGCACCCCACAGCCTTCGTTGGGGTAGGCGGCCTCGGCGAGGCGCCGGATCTCCGCGTGGGCGGGTCCGGCCAGGCGCACCGCGAGCACGCTCACGGAGGGGTCAGCCCATACAGCCCGCTGCTGAGGTAGCGGTCGCCCCCGTCGCAGAGGATGGTGACGATCACCCCGCTCTCGATCTCGCGGGCCACCTCGCGGACGCCCCAGAGATTGGCTCCACTCGAGTGCCCGGCGAGGATGCCCTCGGTGGTCGCCAGCCGCCGGGCCAGGTCGTAGGCCTCCTCGGTGGGGGCGCCGAGATCGCGATCGGCCAGGTTCGGGTCATAGATGCCCGGAACTATGGCGCTCTGCATGTGCTTGAGGCCCTCCAGGCCATGCCACGGGGACTCGGGCTGAACGCTGTACAGGCGGACCTCCGGGTTGAGCTCGCGGAGCCGGCGCCCGGTCCCGACGAAGGTTCCGCCCGTCCCCAGCGCGGCCACGAAGTGGGTGACCGCCCCCTCCGTCTGCTCCCAGATCTCGTTGGCGGTGCCGTGGTAGTGGGCGCGCCAGTTCTCGGGGTTGTTGTACTGGTCGGGCATGTAGTAGCGGTCGGGGTCGGCGGCCAGGACGTCGCGGCAGAGCCGGATCGCACCGTCGCCGCCCTCCATCGGGTCGCTGAAGGTGACCTCTGCACCGTAGGCGTGGACCAGCGCCCGCCGCTCGGCGCTCACGTTGCGAGGCATCACCAGGTGCACCCGGTAGCCCTTGGCGGCGCCGATCATGGCGTAGGCGACCCCGGTGTTGCCGCTGGTGGCGTCGAGGATCACCCGGTCCGGGGTGAGCAGGCCCCGGCGCTCCGCCTCGGTGATCATCCGGAGCGCGGGCCGGTCCTTCACCGATCCGCCGGGGTTGCGGTACTCCGCCTTGGCGAACACTCGCACCTCGGGGAACTCCTCCTCGAAGAGCCGAATGCGCAGCAGCGGCGTCCGGCCGATCAGGTCCAGCAGGCTGGCGCCGAGGCGCGCGGGGACGATCGAGAACTGGGGATCGGGACTGGGCATCACGGCCATTATCACTGAGCTCCGCCGCCGGGCCGCCCCCGCGGCGGGGGGACACGGGGTGAGGAACCGGTCAGCGACGAGCCGCCTGCGGGTGCGGGACGGGTGAGGCCGGATCGGGCGACCCCGAGGAGGCGCTCAGCCTCCGGTCGGGCTGATCCCCATCCGGAACCCGGCGTTTGCCCTGTGCGCGTCCGCGAAGACGGCGATGACACCGCTCGGACGGAGGTGGATCGGGCCGTCCTCGCCGGGCAGCTCGACGAACCCCGCGTCGCCGGGCTTGACCCGGAGCGCCTCCAGGGTCTCCTCCACGGAGAGCTTCACCGCGGCATCCGAGCCGTTGACGAGCCGGATGATGGTCATGCGCTGGTGCTCCTCGCTGAGTGGGCTGGGCCCATGGTACCCGCGACTGCGTCCAGGGCCGCCCCCAGCTCGGTGGTCAGGTCCTCGACCGCCTCGATCCCGACCGAGAAGCGGAGCAGGCCGTCGCCGATGCCCAGCGCGCGGCGCTGGTCCGGGCTCAGGTTGCGATGCGAGCTCACCCCCGGGTGGCTCACCGTGGTCGCGACGTCGCCGAGGGAGGGGGCCAGCCGGACCTCGGGCAGAGCGCCCAGCAGGCGGTCGGCCTGCGCGCGCCCGCCGAGGTCGATGGCGAGCATCGAGCCCCGCCCCCGGGGCAGCATCCGGACCGCCAGCGCCTCCTCCGCGGGACCTCGCGACCCCGGGTAGTGGACCGCCACCACTGCGGGATGCCCGGAGGCCAGCCGCGCCAGCGCCGCCGC
>DNAU01000186.1:0-191 GCA_003491925.1 Chloroflexota bacterium | reverse complement strand
AGGCTGAGGAAGGCGTCGAACGGTGCCAGCACCGCGCCCAGGGCCCGGGAGTTGGCCTCCAGCCGGCCGGCCGCCGGGTGGCCGGAGCGGATCATCACCGCTCCTCCCAGCACGTCGGCGTGACCGGAGAGCTGCTTGCTCAGGCTGTGAAAGACGATGTCGGCTCCCATCTCCAGGGGGCGGAGCAGGAA
>DNAU01000208.1 GCA_003491925.1 Chloroflexota bacterium | reverse complement strand
CGGGGCGGGATCGTCGACGTCTTCGGCCTGGATCGGGGCCGTCCCTGGCGAGCGGAGTGGTTCGGCGAGGAGGTCGACGAGATCCGTGCCTTCGACGTCGACACCCAGACCTCGGTGGGCCGGCTGGAGCGGGTGCGCCTGCTGCCGGCGCGGGAGCTGGACCTGAGGCCCGAGGCGGTTGGCCGAGCCCTGGCCGACGTGGCCGGCCTGGAGATCGACGGCTGCCGCCCGGAGGTCCGCGAACAGTGGCGGGAGGACCTCGCTCAGCTCGAGCTCGGCGTCTACGACGACGGCGTCGACCTCTTCGCCCCGTACCTCAACGGGGGGGCGAGCCTCTTCGACCATCTCGGGAAGGGGGCGCTGGTGCTGGTCGCCGGGGGCGCCGAGCGGGCCCGGCGCGCCGCGCTGCGGTACCTCGAGGAGATCGAGGGGCTGCGCGACCAGGAGCAGGCGAGGGGTGAGCTGCCCGCGGGTGCTCGCACCGGCCTGCTCGAGGCGGCGGTCCTCGACGCCAACCTCCGCCGCGCCGTCGACCTGCTCCCCGGCGAGATCGAGGCCGGCGCGGCCTCCGCCGACCTCGGCTGGCGGGGGGCGGAGCCGTACGCCGGTCGGTGGGGCGCGTTCGCCGAGGGGCTCGGGAGGGAGCTCGGGGAGGGCGGGTGCTGCGTCGTGGTCACCCGCGAGGAGGGGAGGGTGGTCGAGCTGACGACCGACGCCGGGCTGGAGCCGGTCCCCGTCGACGACCTCGACGCCGCCACTCTGACCGTGCCACCCGGGGCGCTCCTGGTCGTCGCCGGCGAGGCATCGGGCGGATTCCGGGCCCCCCAGCTCGGGCTCGCCGTCTTCAGCGACCACGAGCTGTTCGGGGTGGTCAAGCGGCGCGGCTCCCCGCTCGCCAGAGGGGCGCGGAGGGCGGAGTCGACCTCGGCCCGGGGCGCGCGCCGGGCGGCCGCGGGCCGGGCAGGCGCGCCGGGCTTCGAGCTCGAGTTCGCCCCCGGGGATCTGGTGGTCCACCGCGACCACGGCGTCGGCCGCTTCATCGAGATGCGCCGGGTGGCCGAGGCGGGCACCGCCGCCGGGACCGCAACCCCCTTCTCCGCCGCGCCCGGTGGAGGAGGGGAGAGCCTCGAGGTGGGCGCGGCGGGGACCGCCGAGGACGCGACCGTCGCCGCCGCGGGCGCTCCCGAGCAGGAGTACATGCTGCTCGAGTACGCGGACGGCGATCGCCTCTTTGCCCCGGTCCAGCACCTGGACCGGATCGATCGCTACGTCGGCGGCTCCGACGCCCATCCCGCCCTCTCCCGGCTCGGCACCGGGGAGTGGGAGCGGACCAAGCGGCGGGTGCGCGAGCGCACCGAGGCCGTGGCCCGCGAGCTGCTCGCCCTCTACTCGCGCCGCGAGGCGGCCCCGGGCCACGCCTTCTCGACCGACGGCGACTGGCAGCGGGAGCTGGAGGGGTCGTTCCCCTTCGAGGAGACCCCTGACCAGGTGCTGGTGCTCGACGACATCAAGCGCGACATGGAGGCGTCCCGGCCCATGGACCGGGTGGTCTGCGGTGACGTCGGGTTCGGCAAGACCGAGCTGGCGCTGCGCGCCGCCTTCAAGGCCGTCGCCGAGGGCCGCCAGGTGGCGCTGCTGGTGCCCACCACCGTGCTCTGCCAGCAGCACTTCCTGACCTTCACCGAGCGGCTCCGCCCCTTCCCGGTCACGGTCCACCAGCTCTCCCGCTTCTGCACCGACGAGGAGCAGCGAGCCACCCTGCTGGGACTCCGGGCGGGCACCGTCGACATCGTCATCGGCACCCACCGCCTCCTCCAGCGTGACGTCGAGTTCCGCAACCTGGGCCTGGTCGTCGTCGACGAGGAACAGCGCTTCGGGGTGCTCCAGAAGGAGCGCTTCAAGGAGCTGCGGGTCGCCGTCGACGTGCTCTCGCTGTCGGCCACCCCGATCCCCCGCACCCTGCACATGGCGCTCGCCGGCATCCGCGACCTCTCGGTCATCCAGACGCCCCCGGAGGAGCGCCAGCCGATCAAGACCTACGTCACCGCCCGCGAGGACTCATTGGTCCGCGAGGTGGTCAGCCGGGAGCTGGCCCGTGGCGGCCAGGTCTTCTACGTCCACAACCGCGTCCAGACCATCGATCGCGAGGCCGAATGGATGCGCAGGCTTGTCCCCGAGGCCCGCGTCGCCATCGCCCACGGCCAGATGCACGAGGACCTGCTGGCGTCGGTGATGCGCGCGTTCGTCGACGGCGAGGTCGACGTGCTGGTCTGCACCACCATCATCGAGTCGGGGCTGGACATCCCCAACGCCAACACCATCGTGGTCGACAACGCCCACCGGCTCGGGCTGGCCCAGCTCTACCAGCTGCGAGGACGGGTCGGCCGCGCCGGCCAGCGCGCCTACGCCTACCTCCTCTATCCGGCGGAGAGATCGCTCACCGAGCGCGCCGACAAGCGCCTCGATGTCATCGGCGAGCTCCAGGACCTGGGGGCGGGATTCAAGCTGGCGATGCGTGACCTGGAGATCCGCGGGGCCGGCAACCTGCTGGGAGAGGAGCAGCACGGCGAGATCGCGGCGGTCGGCCTGGAGATGTACAACCGGCTCCTCGAACAGGCGGTGCGCTCCCTCCAGGGCCGGCCGCTGACCGAGGCCCCGGCCCAGGTGACGGTGTCGCTCCCCCGGCCGGCGTTCCTCCCACCCGGATACATCCAGGAGGAGCAGCTCCGTCTGCGCTGTTACCAGGATCTCGCCGGCTGCGCCAGCGAGCCTGAGCTGGAGCGGCGGGCCCGCGGCCTCGCCGACCGCTTCGGACCGCTGCCGCCCGAGGCCGACGCGCTGGTCAGCTCGCTGCGGGTGCGGCTGCTCGCCGCCGCCGCCGGCGCCCAGTCGGTCGAGACCTGGCGGGGGGATGCGGGCCGCCGGCTCGCGCCCGGCGTCGCCGACTCCCGCGAGGCCACGTCGTCCCGCCTCGGCGTGGTGGTCCAGCTCCCCAACGGTCATGGCCTCGACCTGGAGGCGGTGGCCCGCCAGTTCCCGGCGTACGCGGAGACCACGCCGACCCGCGTCTACGTGGTCCCGCCCCCGGGACGGGGCCCCGACGAGCAATGGCAGGATGTGCTGCTGCGGGTCCTGCGCGAGCTGGGCCGGCTGACCCGAGCCCGCCAGGAGGTGCCCGCATGAGGTTGGAATCGCTATCGATGACACCCAGCGGCGCTGCGTCGAGAAGCGGGCGCGGGGGTGCGTGCGCAGCGAAGGCTCTGCGCAGGCGGCAGCTGCAATGCCGCCGAGCAGAGGCCGCGGGACGGCAATCAGGCCGTCCCGACGGCCGGGCTGTAGCGGAGCACCACCCCCACGACCGCACGTCAGGAGGTTGCCATGCGTGAGGAGGCGGCGGAGTCGCTGCGGCGGCTCAACGAGGTCGTCGAGCGGTTGCGGGCGCCCGGCGGCTGTCCCTGGGACCGCGCCCAGACCCACCGATCGCTCCGCCCCTACCTCCTGGAGGAGACCTACGAGGTGCTCGAGGCGATCGACCTGGACGGTTCCGAGACCCTCCGCGAGGAGCTCGGTGACCTCCTGCTCCAGGTCCTGATGCACAGCGCCATCGCCGCCGAGCGCGATGGCGGGTTCGACATCGGCGATGTCGCCGA
>DNAU01000319.1:1305-6303 GCA_003491925.1 Chloroflexota bacterium | reverse complement strand
TACCAGGACTGGCTCCGCTCGCTCTCCGGAAGCGGCCCGACCCCGACCTCCACGCCCACCGCGACCGCAACCCCGACGGCGACCCCCAACCCCACGGCGACCCCCAAGTCCACGGCGACCCCCAAGTCCACGGCGACCCCCAAGCTCACGGCGACGCCCAAGCCCACGGCGACGCCCAAGCCCACAACGCCTCCGGGATCCGCGAAGCCGTCTCCCACTGCGTCACCGAGGCCGTCCGCGTCCGCACCCGCGCGCGGCGGCGGTGGCGGCATCAGACCCCCGCGGTCCGGACCCGGACCAGGCGGCGGCCCGAGTTCCTCCCGTGGCGCCGCCGGGACCTCACGTGACCCGCAGAAGCTCACCCTCGTCGATGCAACCTCTCCGGGGCCGAACCTCCTGATGGTTCTGGTTCCCTCAGCCGCAGGATTGCTTCTCATCGGGCTGGTGGTCGTATTCCTCGCGGTGGAACCGGCCCGCCGGCGCGTCGCCGCGTGGACGGCCCGAAGGCTGCATCTCAAGCCCGGATAGGGTGCGGGCCGGGCGGCGGGTCAGAGCGACGGGGCGGCTCGCGAAGGGGCGAGGCCTTCCAAGATGCGCTCGCACAGTCTCCCGACCGGAACGTCCGTCGCGCCGAACCTCTCGAAGTGGGAGTTGCCGGCGACGCCGCAGTCGATCGTGGTCCACCTGCCGCGCGAAGCGACGATGTTGGCGAGCGAAGCCCAGGCCACGCTCCCGGCGTGATTCTCCACGTGGAACGCGCTCATGAGCCCGAGGGTGCGTCCAACCTCGATGCCCCACACGCCACCAACCAGCACCCCATCTCGGTAGGTCTCGACGGTCGCGATGAAACCCCGTGCGTGCAGCTTCCGGTAGATGTCGACGGCAGCCGGCGTCAGCCAACCACTGCGCCCTTCTTGGCAACCGGCCAGGACAGCCTCGAAGTCGCAGTCGTATCGGACCTCGTAGCGCCGAAGGAGCTGCTGGTGGATGCTGCGGGGGACCTTGGCTGTGTCCGGGGTGATGATAGCGCGGGCTGAGAAGCGGTCCCACTTGTAGGCGTCCGACGATCCAGGTACCCCGAACAGGATCAGCCCGCGTACGTAATTCCCAACCACATCGGCGGATGTCGGCGGAACCATGGAATTGAGGTAACGCGCCGTCGTCTCGGCCCATCGATCGGCACGGGCTGGGCTGGCCCGCCTGAGCCCTGCCAGCCCGCGCAGAACCAGTGGTCGCAGAGTGGTTCTGACACGATGGCTGAGGATGCGGAGCCGCTGCTTCGGTGTGATGGCCTGGTTCATGGCGACGGTCATTGTGGGTGTGACTCAAGATGCCCGCACAGGACGGCGACTCGGCACGGTGGGAATCCTACGTACGTCGCTCGCGCGTGTCAAGGTTGCGTGGCCGGTGTGCGAAAAGGGCTTGCGCAGCACGGGGAAGGTCATGTACAGCGTCACGGGAGTGGGCGTATTCGGCAGGGACCCGGGTGGATGGCCCGGGTGCACAGGGACTTACGGAACACGCGGTCGGGAATGCCCATCCATTGCAGTGGGAGAGGGCCGTTGACGGCATCTGATGTGCCGCCTACCCTGGATCCGTGGGGAGTGGGTGGCCCGGAGGCGAGGCGGAAGTCGTCGATCTGGAGGGGTGCGTGGCTGCGGTTGGTGATCCCTGGAGGGCGGCGAGCCGGAGATCCGCATGCACGTGACCCTGAGCCGTCCTCATGAGCTGTCGCCGGCCGAGCTCGAGAGCTGGCGGCGCCTCCAGGCGTCCGACATGCGCCTGGACAGCGCCTTCCTCTCACCCGAGTTCGCTGCCGCCGTGGGCCGCTGCAAGGACGACGTCCGGGTGGCCGTGGTGCGTGAGGGCGGCGAGATCGTGGCCATGCTCCCCTTCGAGCGGGAGCGTTTCGGCCTCGGTCGAGCCCTCGCGCTTGGGGTATCCGATGCACAGGCGGTGATCTGCCGCCCGGAGTTCCGTGTGGACGCGTTGGGGTTGGTGCGAGCCTGTGGTCTCGGGCTCTGGGAGTACGACCATCTGGTCGCCCATTTCGAGGAGTTCGCCCCCAGCAGCCAGGTGACCGTGGAGAGTCGTGTCATGGACCTGAGGGGCGGTTTCGACGCGTACCTGCGCCAGGACAACCGGCGCGGCCGGCAGACCGTCCACAAGCTCCTGCAGAGACGGCGCAACATGGAGCGGGACCTGGGCAGGCTGAGCTTCGTCTTCGACGGCTCGGATCGCAGCGCCCTGGGCACCCTGATGAGTTGGAAGTCGGCGCAGTGGAAGCGCACCCAGAGATTCGACCGATTTTCCCGGCCATGGATCCGCGGTGTCGTCGAGGATCTGGCGAGCGCCACCGAGCCGGCATGCCGGGGCATCCTCTCCACCCTCAGCGTGGCGGGGAGATTGGCGGCCGTGGGCCTTGGCCTGACCACCACCACCAGGCTTTCGGGGTGGTTGATCGCCTATGAACCGTCGCTTGGCCAGTACTCGCCAGGCCTTCAGTTCCTCCTCTCGCTGGCCGAGTCGGCCGCTGAGCACGGGATCGGACTCATCGACCTTGGGAAGGGCGACGAGGGTTACAAGGAGTCGCTCGCGTCGTGGAGTTACCCGATCGGGGCGGGGCGCGTCACGGCCCGGTCATCGGCCCGGATGATGCTGCAGGCCCGACGAGGGGCCAGGGTCGCCCTTGTCCGGGTCGCTGATGCCCATCCTCGCCTCCGATCGCTGGCGCCGAGCTCCCTGGTGGGCGCAGACCGCGTCCACTGAAGCGACCCGCGAGGCTTCGGCGAGAGCGGCAGCGGGTGGCGGACGCCCTCCCCCCGGCATGCGGCGGCCCGATTCACGGGGGCGATGATCGGTCCGCGCTGCAATCGACCGCCCCGAGACCAGGCAGCGTCGGCGCGATGTAACTTCGGGAGGCACGGTCAATCGGGTGCTGGAAGCTCGACAGCATCCCGGCTGCGAACGCCGCGAAGGTGCCGAGCCCGGTCGGTCGCTGAAGACGGATCACATTGCTCCAGTGAACCACCCGAAGCCACGACGTGATGAGGGATGGCAGAGCTGCGGCGTCCCCAAGTCGCAGATGCTTCATCCAGAGCGCTCCCCACGACATGGCATAGCCATGAAGAAGCTCGCGCGTCTCGTCGCCAGGTGCGCGGATTCCGCAGTGGACGACAGCGGGCTCGGGGAGCTCGAGGACGGCATAGCCTGCCCGAAGGAGGCGATACACGATATCGGGGTCCTCAC
The DNA here is from genome assembly GCA_003491925.1 of Chloroflexota bacterium. Classification (GTDB taxonomy): domain Bacteria; phylum Chloroflexota; class Dormibacteria; order Aeolococcales; family Aeolococcaceae; genus Changshengia. The sequence goes on along the minus strand of DNAU01000319.1, from coordinate 3,054 downwards.
CGGCACGAAGGGGGGCGCCCGGACCGAGAAGCTCATCGAAACCTCGTACCCGACAGATGGCGGGGCGCCGCACGATGAGATTCGCACCCGCACAGCCGAAGCGGGACCAGGGTGAGCGGTGCAGCCGTGGACGGGAGGAAACGTGCGAAGGGATGTAGCCGGCCGCGGGATCGTGGGGCGCGGCGCGGAGCCCACCGCAGATTGCCGCCACCGCCGGGCGTCTTTCGAGCTCGCGTTCCATCGCCGACAGCCAGTCTGCCGGGACAGTGCAATCATCATCGGTGAAGGCGAGCACCGCGCTCCGAGAACGAACGATCGCGAGATTGCAGGCGACCGACTTTCCAATCGTCGCCGAGCGCACGTATGAGAAGCGAGAGTCGCCGCCCACCGTTGCGTCGTAGACACGCGCGGACTCGTGATCGGAGCTCTGGTCGACCACGACAACCTCGAAACTGTCATGCGCGAGATTCTGGAGGCTCTCCAGGGTCATGGCAATGCGCGCACCGCGGTTGCGGGTCGGAAGGCACACGCTGATCCGAGGGTCGGAGGGTGCGGGAGTGCCGCAGTGCTTCACGCCAGGCCCCGACGAGGTTGCGAGAAGAGAGGCCGCCGTCGAGGGTGGGCGAGGGGAGGGCCCCGCCGTCCGAGGCGTGCCCGCGGCGCTGACCGTGCAGCGAGCGTGCACAGGCATCGCACCACCCCGGTGGACGCGTCCCCCTTTGCCACACCTTCTCCCGGTGCACGGCCAAGCTCGTTCGGCGCTGCGGGCCGGACCTATTGATCGCTGCGGCAGAGACAGTGTGGCCAGCCTGTGGGTGAGGCTGTCAGGGCGGTGCGTCCGCGAACGCGTGGGACCTTTGGCCCTGAGGGCGTCTGACTGGTACGCGCGCCCTTGGGGCGTGGCCGGCTGTAAAGATGCCTTGACAGGCAGCCGGCCGGCGCGTATGCTCCGGGCCGTGAGTCGGACGATGCGGATGACGCGATGACCTGGCAGCCGCCCTCGACCCCGCCCCCCGGTTACGGGGCACCTCCCGGCTATCCTCCCGCCTACCCGGTGGGCCAGTACAGCGCCGGCCCGGCCGCGGGTCGCGTCTACGCCAGCTTCTGGCGGCGGTTGAGCGGCTACCTGATCGACATCGTGGTCGTGGCCGTGCCCAGCATCGTCGCCTTCGTGATCATCTTCGGCTCGACGATCTCCAGCTACTCGACCGCGGTCCAGAACGCCCAGAATGCCGGGCTCGCCACTCCGACGCTGGTGCTCCCCTCCAGCGGTGAGCTGACCTTCGCCATCTACGCCTGCATCTTCTCCGCCCTCTACTTCGGTGCCCTCGTCTCGGTGTGGGGCAGCACCGTCGGCCAGCGGGCGGTAGGGCTGCGGGTGGTCCCCACCGAGGACGTCACCAAGCGGCTGCCCATCGAGCGTGCCCTGCTGCGGGCGATCCCGTTCTGGGCGGCCAACCTGCTCGCCTTCGTCCCCGGGGTGAGCGACATCGTCGAGCTGCTCGTCTTCCTGGCGCTGCTCTGGGTGGCCTGGGACCCCCGCAAGCAGGGGCTGCACGACAAGCTGGGCCGGGCATTCGTGCTCAAGGACACCCTGCTCCCGCCGACGGCCTACGGCCAGCCGGCGTACCCCTACGCCTATCCGCCGGCCAACCCCTACGCGCCTCCGGGCTCGCAGCAGTACCCGGGGCAATACCCCTCGCAGTACCCGCAGCAGACACCGACGGACTACCCGCCGCAGCCCCCGAC
>DNAU01000319.1:0-1169 GCA_003491925.1 Chloroflexota bacterium | reverse complement strand
CTACCCGCCGCAGCCCCCGACCGGCTACCAGCCGCCGCCTCCGACCGGCTACCAGTCGCCGCCTCCGACCGAGTACCCGCCGCAGCCCCCGACCAGCTACCCATCGCAGTCCCCACCTCCGCCCGCAGCGCAGTAGGGCGACCGCGATGAGCTGGCAGCCCCCCGCGTCGCCGGCGCCAGCGTATGGCGTTCCCTCCGGCTATCCGACGCCGTACGCGTATCCGCCGCCCAACGCCTATCCGCCGCCCGCCTACGTGCTGGTTCCGGTCGCCCCGGGCCCGGCTCCCGGGCTGGTCTACGCCGGCTTCTGGCGGCGCGTCCTCGGCTACCTGCTCGACGGGCTGATCGTCGGCCTCCCCTACGGCGTCGTGGCGGACGCCCTCATCCTGGGGCCGCTGATCACCTGGTTGGTGAACCACGCCAACCAGATCGGCACTCCCGGCAGCCTTCCGCTGCTCACCCCGAGCAACCTCCTGAACGTCGTCCCCCTGGCCAACCTGCTCATCGTCGGCGCGGTCGGCGTGATCGTCTATGCCCTCTATTTCGGCCTGTTGGTCAGCCTCTGGGGGAGGACCGTCGGACAGCTTGCGGTGGGGGCGCGAGTGGTCCGCAAGGAGGACCTGACCAAGAAGCTGCCGCTGGGGCGTGCGCTGGCAAGGGCGGTGGTCTTCTGGGTGACGCCCATCTTCAGCACCTGTGCATGGCTCAGCGGGTTTGGCCTGTTCTCGGTCTCCCTGATCGCCGACGCCGCATCTCTCCTGGTCCTCTTCGCCCTCCTCTGGGTGGCCTGGGACCCGCAGAAGCAGGGGCTCCACGACAAGGTGGGCCGGGCCCTCGTGGTTCGGAGCCTGGTCGCGACCCCTGCGGCCTATGCACCGCCGTACCCGCCCCCCTATCCGTATGGCGCCCCGTTCCCCTACGCCTCTGCGGCTCCACCCGGCTACCCGCCTGCCGCGCCGCCCGGCTTCTCGTACCCGTCGCCGCCCGGCTACCCGTACCCGGCCCCCCCGGGTTACCCGTACCCTGCGCCGCCCGGCAACCGGTACCCGGTCCCGCCTGGCAACCCGTACCTGACGCCGTCCGGTGCCCCCGATCCCGCGCCGCCCTCGACGCCGCAGCCCAACCCGCCCACGACCCCCACCTAGCCTGTACGGCTCTCAAGATGAGGC
>DNAU01000244.1 GCA_003491925.1 Chloroflexota bacterium | reverse complement strand
AAAAAACGCTTGAGGCTGCCCATGTAGGCCGCCTTCACCAGCTGGTCGATGGTGAGCTTTATCATCGCGTCGCTTCCTCCGAGCGAGCAGACCTGATGTCGTTAGAAAAGTCAAGACCCCGCGAGGCCCGCAGACCAGAGACCCCACGCGACCATCTGCGCCTCCAGGGCCAGGAGCTTGGCCGCGCGCGTACCCACGGTCGCGTCGTAGAGCTGCGCGACCGTCGTGTACGGCGTGCCTGTGAGCTGCACCGGCGTCGCGATCAGCTGGTCCGTCGTGAGGACGGGAGCCGGGTTGACCGAGAGTGCTACGCAGAGTCCGGAGTCACTGACCTGGAGCGCGTAGAATTGCCCAGGACCGGGATACGCCTTGCCGCTCGGCGCGACCGCCGCGCAGATGATCTGTCCGTAGGGTGAGGCGATGTGGCTGTAGTCGAGCCAGCTGACTACCCCGATCTTGGAGATCGAACCGACGGCGTTCGCTACTGGTACTGTCGTAGTGAGGGTCTTCATGAGTCAGTCTCCCGCGGGAAACAAGGCCCGCTGCACGATCCAGTTCACATTGCTATGCGGCACGATGCTGGCGTTGGTAGCGAGAAACGGCACTCCCGCTCCCGCTGCCGTGCAGTAGAGGAGGTGCATGTTCGACAGTATCTGCCGCGTGGGGGACGACAGGGTGAAGTTGGCGGTGCTCGAGCTACTGAGTTGCGTGGTACCCGTGCCGGTCTGCTGGATCTGGTTGGTGACGGTGATCGTGATCCCAGTCTGGAATGTGTAGCCTATGCCTCTCGCCCAGGTCAGGTTGGTGATCGTGCCGCCGGACGTGAACGTCGTGGTGCCCGTCAGCACGAGGTTGGTCACCGTCTGGCTTGGGCTGACGAATCCCACGGAGCCAGCTCCCGTCACCGTCGCCGTGCCCGGAATGAGGGTGATGTTGCCAGCTTGTAATTCGAAGGCCGAGGAGAACGTCACCGTACCGGAGCGCAGGTACACAGTACCTACTCCCGAGCCCGTGGTGACGAACGCCTGACATGTGACGTTGTAGCCGTTCAGATCGAGCGCGCCGGCGTACACTTCGAGCGCGTCGACGTTGATGGAGCTCTGCAAAGTCAGGCTGATGCTGGCGCCGTAGACGTACATCACCCACGCGAGGTTGCAGTTCGTCGCCGATAGCGTCTGAGCGCCAGTACCGTAGAAGTTAACGGTCAGTGGTGCTACGATCAGGTTGACCAGCACCGCGCTGCCATACACGTCCAGATCCATGGAACCGCTGCCAAACGAGACCGTCCCGGCCTGGCTCATGGTGACGTTGAGGCAGTTCAGGGTGTTCGACGAGGTGTAGTTGATCTTGCTGTTGTTCGACTGCAGGCCCGAGTTGGCGTCGATGTAGATGTTGTCACTGCTCGTCGGTACGCTCGCCCCACCCGAACCGCCCGAGGTGGCCGACCAAGACGACGTGACGTCCCAGCTGCCGCCGTTCCCGCCGACGTAGTACCTGTCCGCCACTCAGAGGCTCCAGAGGCTGGGGTCCACTGCCGCGGCCACGTCTGCCTCCTCTACCTGCGTGACCGTCTGCTGAGTATCTGTCGAGGTCGCGGCCACGTCGGCCGAGTACGCCGCCCACGTCCCCGCGTCGCAGATGCCCCAGCCCAGTCCCAGGGTGTCCTGCCAGAACTTGATCTCGACGAGCCCATCGTAAGCTCCGGCATCGTCCAAGGTGCCGAACCATGTCCAGTCGTGCGAGAGTCCAGGTGGAAAAGAGAGGCGAAAGTAGACGAGAACCATGTGCTACCTCAGTTGGCGTGGGCCGGGCTGCAGTCAGCGTCGAAAACCGCGCCGGTCGCGTCGTAAGAGATGGCCACCAGGTCCGCATAGTTGCTGGTCGTGGTGAGGGTCGGTGCTACCCCACCCGCCCAGCGAAAAGTCGAGGGCCAGGTCACCGTCCCGGCTGACCCCGACGACGGCTGCACGAGCTTGAGCAGGTAACGCCCTCCCCCCTGCTGCCCGCTGACGGAGAGAGTATTCGCGCCGTTGGCGAGGACGATGCGCTGGTAGTTGCCGAGCGCCAGGTTGACCGCGAGCCCCGACGTCACCTGCGGGGAGTAGTAGGCTCCGCGCGACGCTCCGCCGTACGCGTTGGTCAGCTCCCAGTTGCCGGTGGTGGCGTCCGCCACCAGGCACAGCACGCCACCGTTGGTCGCGATGACGGCGCTCCCGCCCGCGCTGCCGTTGTTGATCTTGTCGGTCCCGGCGGCGGTGACCGTGATGTTGTTGACAGCGGCGTTGTAGCCACTGTCCACGATGACCAGCAGGAACCCGCTCTGTACCCCGGAGGTGGCGGGCAGGTTCAGCACGATGGCAGCCGTCGCGGTATACGTCACCTGCAGGACGCAGTCGCCCGTGCTCGAGTTGGTCGGCGCGAGGATCGTGTACGGCCCCGCGCTGTTGATCACCTTCGCGTGCCACTGCTGGCTCCCGCCGAACTTAGTGTTACCCGCCACGTACAGAGACCAGTTGCGAGTGATGGTGACGTTGCTGCCCGACTGAGGAGCTGATCCTATGTTGAACAGGTAGAAGTCGGAGACGGTCCAGGCATTGATTGACGTGATCGACGGACTCTGCAGGGTCACTTCGACGAGCGTGGTCGTGGTCGTGGTCGGTCCCGTGTAGTTGAAGGCCCCGCCGATAAACCTCCACCCGTTCCAGGTCGCCGCCGAGCTGGTCATGGACGGATCCATGATGACGATGCTGTTCAGCTGGTTGGAGTCGGTGTTGATCGCGATGCCGCCTCCGTTGGGGTTGAGCATCATGCGGTAGGATGCCGTGCTGGCCGCGTTCTGTCCCTGCAGCCAGACGCTCCCGTAAGAGTCTATGCCGATGGAGAAGTTCGCTCCCGCCCCGCCCGTGGCGTACAGGTTGATGCTGCCCAGACTGGGACCGCCCGACGGATCGCTCTGGTAAGGCCCCGACACGGCCAGCATGACGGGCGAGGTCGGCATCGCTCCTCCCGCGTAACCTACTCCCACGGTACCGTTGAAGAAGCTGTTACCGGCCTGGACGCCGAGGGCGAACGGATAGGTGATGGTGGCGAGGCCGCCGGCCGCCGGCTGGGGAGCGTTCGTGATAGCTAGCGTGATCGCCGTCGTGACTACCGAGGCGCTGGCGAAGGCGTAGCTCCGCGACTGGACGAGGCAGTCTCGCTGGAGCGCGATGGCTCCAGCAGCCCAGGTCTTGGTCGCCGACAGGTTGACTAGGACATCGCTGTCCTCGGTCGATGCTGTCAATCCGGTGTACGCACCCGCGACGATGGTGAACGTCTGCGGAGCGCCGCCCGCGATCGACCCCGTAGCCACCGAGAGTCCTCCCTGCGTCAGGAAGTTGACGAGGCTGCCGTTGGCGCCCTCCACCTGGAAGGAGCTGACGCCGCTGAAGCTCGCACTCGTCCCGTTGACGACTATCCCGCCTCCCCTGGAGTCGAGCAAGGACATCGTCTGATCGCCACCGCTCGCTCCGGCCGCGTAGGACTGGGAGAGGGTCGTCGTGCCCGACGGGCCGGAGGGACCAGCTGGTCCAGAGGGCCCGGAGGGACCAGACGGCCCGCTCGGTCCCGACGGTCCCACTCCGCCTGTTCCGCCCGTTCCGCCAGTCCCGCCGGTCCCGCCGGTCCCGCCTGACGGCCCGCTCGGTCCCGAGGGGCCGATGGGACCGCTGGGCCCCGATGGACCGACCCCACCAGTCCCGCCCGTCCCTCCCGTCCCACCCGCGGGACCGGAGGGACCCGACGGTCCGCTCGGGCCCACGCCGCCCGTGCCGCCCGTGGGCCCACTCGGACCGGAAGGTCCGGACGGGCCGGAAGGTCCCGTGGGGCCAGTCGGACCGGTAGGTCCCGTGGCGCCGGCACCCACGCCGCTGCCCACGCTGAGGCCGAACTTCCCGGCCGGGATGAACATCGCCTGCGCGGGGTTGTTGAGATCCGTGTACCCTTCCTGGACGATCAGGAAACCCCTGAATATGAAGTCGCCGTTCAAGATCGGGTTGGTCTGGAACGGCATATTGAGGGCGGCCTGGGCCAGGGCCATGGTCGCGTACTCGGCCTGGCCGTACTGCACGAACTCGATCCCGGCCGAGAAGAAGATCGCCTTTATCTGGAAGTACCCCGACGTCATCGGGACCAGGTTGGTCAGGTCGTCGTAGTACTCGGCGTCGACCGCGATGACCGGGGCAGGCGGGTAGTACCAGGCCCCCGACACGTGGTAGGTCGGGAAGTACACGACCGGATCTTCCGCGTTGGTGTAGGGAGCGTCGGGCGAGCGGTTGTCGGTCCCGTAGTTGGTACCGAGGCGGAACACCTGTCCGCCCGTCCGCGACATGTCGGACGTCGGAGAGCTGAGGGCCGACGGACCGTAGACGTTGCCCGAGATGTTGAAGGAACCCAGGGACAGGCAGAGCTGGGCGAAGCGCGACGTGGCGCCGTAGGCCACGTTGGTGGTCTGATAGACAGCATCAACCACCAGCGCCGTCGGGTCGACCGCGATTATCCCGATGTAGGCGTCGACGGTGAGGTCGTCGAGGGTCGGCTCGGTGGCGGACTGGATGACGTTCCCGAGGTCGTCGATCGAGATGTAGACCGGGTGTCGCCCGCCGCTGCCCCACACCGGCGTGATGCCGCTGATACCGGCGGGGAGGGGCAAGGTCGTCTTGGTCGTGGTCCCCGGAGTCGTGTAGTTATCGATGAAGACGGCTGCCCCGGGAAGGACGTCGAAAGTGCTCGGGTTGCCCGGCGTGACCCGGAGCGTGAGTCCCCAGATCACCCCGGTGCTCTCTATGAACGAGTCTGCGACGTCGGCGATAGGACCGGATGGTCCAGACGGTCCGCTGGGACCACTGGGACCAGACGGTCCGCTCGGTCCCGAAGGTCCCGCGCCGCCTGTCCCGCCGGTACCGCCCGTCGGTCCGAGAGGACCACTCGGACCTGAAGGACCAACTCCGCCGGTGCCACCGGTGCCTCCGGAAGGACCGGTCGGGCCCGTGTCACCGTCGGGGCCGGAAGGACCCGACGGGCCCGACGGACCGCTCGGCCCGACTCCGCCCGTGCCGCCTGTCCCGCCGGTGCCTCCCGTCGGTCCGCTTGGTCCACTTGGTCCGCTTGGTCCACTTGGTCCACTCGGCCCGGAGGGGCCGCTAGGACCGCTGGGGCCGGTCGGCCCCACCCCGCCCGTGGCGCCGGGACCGCTCAAGACTCCCCACTTGCTGGCGGGTACGAACACCGCCTGTCCGGTGTTGTTGAGGTCAGTGCAACCTTCCTGAACGACCAGGACGCCCCGGAAGACGAAGTCGCCGTTCAGGATCGGGTTGATCTCGAACGGTGTGTTGAGGTTCGCCAGGGCCTGGGCCAGGGTCGGGTACTCCGCCTGACCGTACTGGATGAACTCTATCCCGTTCGAGTAGAAGATCGCCTTTATCTGGAAGTAGCCGCTCGTCATCGGAACGAGGTTGGTCAAGTCGTCGTAAAAGTTGGGATCGATCGCCGTGACGGGAACAGACGGGTAAAACCACACCCCGGAGACGTGGTACATCGGGAAGTACACGACGGGGTCTTCGTCGTCGTCCGTCGGGACGTCGGGAGCGCGCGGATCCGTCCCGTAGTTCGTCCCGAGCCTGAATATCTGGCCGGCGGTACGCGAGAGGTCCAAGGTGGGCGACGACAGAGCCGACGGCCCATACACGTTGCCGCCGATGTTGAACGAACCCATCGCGACGCAGAGCTGCGCCAGGCGGGCCGACACGGCATAGGAGACGCTCTGGGTCTGATAGACGGCGTCGACCACGGTGGCGATCGGGTCCACCGCGATGATCCCGAGGTACGAGTAGAGGGTGTAGTCGTCGTAGCTCGGTTCCGACGTCGACTGCAAGACGTTGCCGTGTACATCGATCGAGGTGTAGACCGGGTGGCGTCTGCCCGATCCCCACACCGGTGTGATCCCGGTGATCCCGGCGGGCAGCTGTAACGTCGTCTTGGTGGTACTGCCGGGAACCGAGAAGTTGTCGACGAAGACTGCCGCGCCGGGGTTGATGTCGAACGTGCTCGGGTCGCCCGGCGTGACCTGGAGCGTGAGTCCCCAGATCACGCCCGTGGACTCGACGAAGGCGTCAGCCGCGTTGGCCGTGGGTCCTGGAGGACCAGAGGGACCGGACGGGCCCGACGGTCCCGAGGGACCGGTGTCCCCGCTGGGACCCGACGGTCCGCTCGGTCCGGAGGGGCCCGTGGGGCCGGTGGCACCCGTGGGTCCGGTAGGGCCCGGTCCCCCTCCCCCTCCGGTGCCGATGATGAGTCCCCACGTGCCGGGCGCCTCGTCGACCAGCACGCAGCTCGCCCCGACCGCGTCGAGGACGAACGAGTGCCCGCCTCCGATCGTGTCGGACCCGCTCGGCACCAGGGTCATGGTGCCGGCCTGGTCCTGGCAGACCGTGATCTCCTTCCCGGTCCCCTGGGCGAGCGGTAGGGTGACGTCGTAGGTACCGGCCTGGAGCCTCACCAGGTCGTTGGTGAGGGCGATCGACGTCGCGCCGGTCACCACGTTGATCTGGTACGAGATCAGGTGGTAGTCGTTCCAGTCAGACGGCCTGACCAGGGAGTGGTTGGGCGCGTCGGGCTTGTGCGACCGGTACCGGTGCGTGATCGACGACATGGTGAGCTTTTAGGAAGCGGCCTCCGGTCTCACAGTCCGCGGCGGTAGATCACCTCTCCCGCGCCGGTGCGGGGAGGTCTGCTCTCCGCGCCGTAGGCGCGGTGAATTTCAGCAACTAGTTCTCGCTCGCCCGCATAAACCTGGGGAAACCGTTCTCTCACGGCCTCGAGCACGGCGCGGGCGCGGGCCCTCGACTCGGACGAGACTCCGTGTCGGCCGGCGATCCGCATGAGCGAGCTGAGCGCGAGCGTCGCGTGGTAGGGGTCGGGGATCGGGAACCCCCGGGTCTCGGGGAAGATGAACTCTCCGGGCGCGAACCGCCTGCGCGCGCTCATCTTGCGCGGCACCTTACCGGTCCGGCGAGCTGGGACTACACCGTCCTTCTTGATCGACATCTCCGTCCTCCTGCAGGTCCGCCGGCGACTCTACCACGAGATGCGATGTGTTACTAATGAGGTTACTCAGGGCAGCACGCCCACGACGAAGGCCTCGAAGTCGAGGTCGGCCTGGCTCGTGTTCTTGACCCGCAGGGTGATGGGCCGGCCCGGGCCCGCCTCCTCCATGACGAAGTGCCCTGGCGTGCCGTGTAAGAACGCCGTGCAGGGTATCGCGCCATTCGTGACCATCTGACAGTTCTTCCCCACCTTCACGTCGACCAGCTCGAAGTGCTCGACTGACTTCGAGTACACGTGCAGCTCCGTGGGGCGCACCGCGCACAGGACCTCGACCGGGCAGGAGACCTCCTCCCCCGCCTTCACCCTCACGGGACCCAC